>NZ_JBVASZ010000053.1:0-19710 GCF_057814255.1 Paenibacillus sp. F024 | reverse complement strand
GTACTTTCGTCGATACGCTTTTACGCACAGATTTCGCCATACGCAAGTATCCTAGCTACGCGGGGACTTGGCTCCTCCCGCGACCGGACTTTCACCGGCTAGAAGATGCGTGCTTAGCTGGGCACGCAAAACGAAAAAACCGCGCAGTGCGCGGATTCACATGGATGTATGTTCTTGTCCTCCGACAACAAATGTACAGACATAACCGATACAAATGTGGGCACATTCTCTCGTGAAGCAAATAACTCAATACAGTTAGGCAATTAGCGGAGGAAAAAAGCGGCTGCCGAAGCAACCGCCTTCACTATCGTACACACAGCTCTGGATTACAATACAACCCGATCCTCCAAATTTCTCCACAAGTGATGTGCTTCTCTGGCGATATGTTCCAATAGATCTGGTGGTGAAGTTGTAACGGCGGCGCATTGTTTGATCAGGCCGTCTAGTTCCAATTTAAATGCTTCAAGGGCTTTGGTCTCTTTAATAACCATTTGGCTGAAGTTGTTTAAGGCCGGTAATACCTCTTTACGTGGAGGGCGTATCATTGTTCGGAGTGCATTGGCTTGAAGGAATAAGTTTTCGAATTTTTTAGTCATATTTCTTACTTGATCATGAAGTTCATAATTTGATGTGTCTAAATAATGCGTTATATAGCTAAGATGATCTGCCATCTGCCTCAACCAAAAATAGTTTTCATGGATCATTGCGTCCGCTGGTGAAACCTTCCCACCAGTTTGTATTAATTTAAACACCGATACTGTCTCTTTTGCTTCCCGTATCATGTGATCGAGAAGGGATTGTGGGGTTGAAATAATGGTTTCACAGCGTAAAGCTTTATCCAGCGTATAGACGAGTAAACCGTGGAATTCATGTGTTGCATGCTGCGCTTCATTAATCAAAGTTCCGGGATCTGCTTTTTTTGATTTTGTTTTCTCAAATACTGTTCCCAGACGCTGAATCATCTGTTGGTTCGCACGGGCTAGTTCCATTTCATGATGGCTTATTTCTCTGTCAAAAAATCGACCATGTTCATAATTATTTTGCACCCAAAAGGCTATGATTCCATAGATATCCCTTTCATAATGATCCGTATAGGGCATGACCCACCTCGTTCGTTCGTGTTATATTTCCGAAAGTTACCTACTCAACAATAAGTTATGGGTATTAACTTGTCTGTATTTCGTAAACATAAAACAGCCCCCATTCCTTTAACAGGTGGGGGCAGTTTTACGCTTACGAACTACTTTTATCTGCTTCTTGGCGCAAAACTTTTATATCAACCATAAATGTAGTGAGTGAGCAAGCGTATCGAATTTCTGCCAATTGAAAAATAGAAAATACTTTCACAACGATTACCTCTTTATCGATAAAAAACAATCGGTCATTTACTCGAGGTAGGGTACCAGTACTCATAATATTAATCCTCCACATAGAACTGACATTGGCTGTCGTGCCAAAATACCACCCGTTACCAGTCATATAAAGCAAACTCGATCCGTAAAGAATTAACTGGAGAACAGTATAGAATAATTCCGACCTGTTTTGATAAAACAAATCGTCATGCATATAATTACATATGTTCATGATGACCCACCTTTCGCTACTCCAGAAAGTTACCTTTTTGACAAAAGGGGACTTTATTCCTTCTTTTTCGCAATAAACACGCTTTCCACAGCCAAAGTTTATTGAAGTCAACACTTGATACCGCCCGTGAATCAATTTTGTCCAGCAAGAAGATGTATGCTTTATGGGGCACGCTAACGCGAATAAGGCTCAGAACTTGAGCCTTATCTTTTCAGATGATCAATTTGCGTTCGTAGAATGCGGTCTGCCAAACAGGACTTGTTTATCCAAATCGAACAATTCCTCTTAGGGCAGATGATGTTTAATCGTTTCAGGTTATTCCCGCGTAAATCCAATATCCTTTTCCTTACCTAAGATCGCTAACATGAAAGGTCGAAATTCAACGGATAGCATTTCATTCATTAAGTCAATCTGTTCACTTGTAAAGCTGTATATATCGGCCTGTTGCTCCGCAGTCCTGCTTGCGACCGTAATATGCAAAATGTACTCGTAGCTGGTAATCGTTTCTTCGCTGATGCTCCCATTTTCATGTTCAACCGTAATAGTTTCCTTATGTTCTATCGTTTCAACGAGAGATTCTATTGGATTCATATCCCAAAACACGGATTCGATGATACCGATTCTTGTTGTATCTAGCGTAGCCACATCCATTCCTTTTTCTGTATCCATAACGGTCTTCACGGCGAATACGGCTATAATATCCATCCAATTATCCATTCGGGTATTGTCCGCGCTACCGGGATAATAAAATTCCACCCGATCTACGGGGCCGGCTGATTGCTGTACCTCTTCCAGTCTGGCGGCAAATTCATCGTCCATCTGTTGAACAATTCGGGAAAGTGGCTTTACATCAGCGTCCGTATTTTCGCCGGATACAAAGATGCCAAAGGGAGAGGAAATGACTGCAGCTATTGCCATTATAATGCACAGCAAGATGATAACGGAACTACCAATCCCCAAAAGCGCCGCCATTCCTTTGACGAGCAGAGCGGTTGCTTTTGCAACCATTCTAATGATCCGAAGTTTAAATCTCGCGGCAGCTTGCGCCCTTTGAACAGATCGGCGGGCAATCATTGCCATTTGCACAGCCTGCTGTGCTGTTTTGAATGCATTCATTTTCCTCACCACACGCGCATCCGAATGATGTTTAAACTGGTTAATCCGTTGCCCCGTTTTAATAAATAGGGGCAACGCCTTGAACTTTCGGTTCTTAAATTTAATCGTAAAACCTGGTTGTTTGGATTTGGCGGAGGGGGATAACGCTTGTCTGAAATGTCGCGGCTTCAATCTCTCCGGCGTCAGCGTTTTAGGGCGATTGCTTCGTATATTGTCTGAAGGAGATGCCACGGCGCTGATTATTTCTTTTTTCCCGACCGACTTTGGACTGCTAGCTTCCCGTATTAATATCTGGCTAGTAGAGCTATTTTTTCGAGAACGATGCAAAAGCCGGGCATTGACCCGGCTTCGTACAAAGCGTTGTTTTCCCGGTAGTTGACCAGAAGGCAAAAGGTATTTTCCATCGACCGGCTCACGGGGTTGCATCCTACGGGAAAATCGCAGTGTACTCATGTTAGAAGTATCGGCATTCGGGGAAAGTCGGGAATCATTAACGGAATTTTTTCTCGCCTTCATAACCCCATCTGTCTTTTTCTTATACTTTTTTACGGGTAACCCACTCGATTGTGGATTGGCAGCATCTTCAACTGGAGTTGCCCTCTTTTTTTGAATCAACCGAATCAGTCTGCTGTTGGTCTTCATGCGAATGCCCATTTGAGCCATTGTTTTAATTGACGATGCGGTGCGGTGTTGCGCAAATTCAACAGGAGATGGGGAAGTCGACTCATCGTTGTCTGTATGATTCTTGACTCGGACACCCGTTTTCCTTACTCGTTCCATTAAATTTTTGAACCTATCCAGCCGTTTTATGTTTTTTACAACAACCCTCGTTTTAATTTCTTTCATCTTCTTATGCACCCCCGACAATCGGTATCTGTTCAGCGGGTTTGTTCAGATAGCCGTTTGAAAATCTTTTCCTGACTTCGGAAATATTCCGGATAACGAAGATGAATTGCCTCGAAAAAGAAAGGGGCGTAGCTGCAATCGAATAATTCGTTGGGAGTGGAGAAGCGTTCCCCACCTGGTTCGGTCCACCCGTTCCATAGATTAAAGGCGAGCCGACATATTCGAATGGAACTGCCGGTTTGCCATGGGGCCGAAAGGCCCTTGGGATTAATGCCGCCGTTAGAAAAATCAAACAAATCACGTACATGACTCCTAGTTTCCCGGGAAATGCCCAATGTGTAAAAAAGCGCACGATGATAGCCGTCGTTGCATTTCCTTTCAGCCAGCATTTGATGATAGAACCTCTCGTGTTCTTCATCCCGAAATCGAATAGGATGCATCGATACTTGCCCCTCTCACCGAGAATGATGAGCGGCTGGATGCAACCAGCCGCTGTCTGAAAAGATCCTCTATATAACATTTCATTCTGACGGGAAAACCGGACCCAATGACGAAAAATCACATGTTTTTGAGTAGACGCTCCATTATCTTTAAGCCTTGTTTAATAGATTTACGAACGGCCCGTTCATCGACATGCTCAGCTCTGGCAATAGCGACTTTGCTCATGCCTAGAAAAAAGTGTGCATAAATTCGTCTGGCCGATTTCTCCGGCAACTGGCACAACGCTTCGTAAAGCTGTTGCCGGGAGAGCTTGCGTTCATAGTACTCCTCCGGCGAAATCGAAAGAAAAAGAACGTCCTTCTCAATTCCATCGTTTCGATCCAGCGAGTAATACGCCCGGTGACGATACGTGCGCAGTTTGTATGCGCTTTCAATTAATTCAAACCGATGCAGCTCCTGAGCCACCTCGTCATCCACTTCAACCCATACATCCGTTTTCCAAAAAGGATATATGTCTTTCAAATTGATCTTTTTCATACTCGTCCCTCCGTTTTGGTTTGTTTGATCAATCAAAACAGAGGGGGGAGAGCGACAGCCGACGCTTCCTGACAAGCGGGAAGGACAACAAAAAAGACCTTGCCGCAGAGCGTGCCAACGCTTGATTGCGACCAGGTCTGATCGTAAGACTTGATAAACTTGATTCCACGCATGCCGATGAATCATTCGCCGCTTGTTATTATGTGTCGTCGGGATACATCAACATCAACTCCCTTTCTCACCTGGCAACACCGTGCGAGAAATTGTGCGGGCCTTTGATGGTTGGCGTTGCCCTATGTTTAGTTCAACTCCTTTACATTCGGAATATAGTCGACGACTGCTGTATCAGTAACAAAATAAAAAAAGCGCCGTATTTCTTCCCACTGGGATAGCAGGGAAAGAAACGGCGCTTGATGAAAGGGACAACCAGTCTTCATGATGCTTGTGGTTGCACAACCTGTCCACACTAACATCATAACACGGATCATGTGCATAACGCGTGCAGACTTTGTGCAAAAAGAGAGCAAATCCAGTGCTGCGTTCGGTGCATGTTCGATGCAGTTCCGGCGCTTCCTTTCGAGCAGTTACTTACTTTTGTCTCCACTTCAACAAATGCTCGATGTGTTGAATCAGAAAATCTAAATCTTCTTCGGAACAATGCTGTAGCATTTGGCCAATCTGGGACAACGGCTCTGGAAGTTCGCGATTCTCAAAAACAAATAACTGAGACAAATCCATGCGCAAACCAACAGCCAGTTTATAAATATTATCCAATGAAACGTTCTTTAGCCCGCGTTCAATTTGTCCGATATAATTAGGATGGAGGTCTGCCCGCTCTGCAAGCTGCTCTTGCGTCCATCCGTATTGTTCCCGCAATGTGCGAATGCGCTGACCTAACGAATCCCGAATTGAGTTCACATTTCCACCACCTTATTCTTTCAGCTTATAAGGCAGAGTAAGTCAAATGAACATTCGATAGATTCGCTATTCTCAGTATCCAATGTATGTGTTATAATCTCCTCAATACTCATTGAATCAATTGGCGAGACATTAATCGTATTTACTGGGATTGGACGTAACGAATAAAAACGTATTAAAATGAAAAATGGACGCAAAAAAAGAAGATGCGCATATGCATCTTCTGAAACCGGTCAATCATTTTGGGACGAATCCAAATCCAACAAAACCGCCCGATCTTTGATTTTCATATAGATTTTGTGCAATGTTCGCTTTCGAAGGTAGAAGTACGCGCGGCGGGAAAGTGCTAGGCGGCTCATGGCGTCTGAAAGCGCCAGTTGATCCATATATCGTAACCGAATGAACAAGCTTTCTTCCGGGGTGAGAGCCGAGAAAGCATAGTCGATCAAACCGATTCTGGATAGCAGCAACGGGATTTCATGTTCGGTGATTTCGATACGTCGTATAACCGTCCGTAAAACCGTTTCCTGTTTTCTGCCGCTGCTGTGAGCCGCAACCATTTGTAGCGTACGCGTTAATTCAGGGATGTAGGACAGTTCTGACTGCATGTACTTCAGTCTCGCCTTCCAGTCCTTGTAAGACTTCAGCCATAATTCTACTTTCTCATAGGGGACGGGGTGCTGGGTCAGCGTCATCACAATTCCCTCCTTGCTGTGCATGCTGCCTGAAATTGTTCCGCCAGCCTGCCTGTTAATCGTCATGATTATAGGTTGTTCACGCTCCGTTTTCATTATCATCGTCCCTTCTCTAGTAAAGTGGAGGAAGCAGTAAGGATGCCATTTTTCGCAACTTAAGTCAATTTTTGATTCTCACCTCCTACAAACTTGGTAATAAAATTCCTCTGTAGATACCTGCATTTGTCCACATTTTACCAATAATACATTCGAAAGAGGAGGGTGATTTTTCCCTCATACCAACAGATCATTGGTTGTCAAACCATCGCGAAACGGCTCGAATCGGAAACGAATCGCTAACAGGTGATGCGATCTAGTTGATCGTACAAGCCCCTACGTTTCGCTTTTTCCGCTGCTTCGCGAATGGAAGATACGTCGAATTTGCGAATGATATTGCGAACATGCGTCTTCATTGTGTTAGACGTGATTCCGAGCAATTCTCTAACTACCGGTTGTGTATAGCCCCAACCGATCAACTGCAAGATTTCTTTTTCAGTAGGAGTCAGCATTCGATGCAATTCCCTTCGCTTAACAAGTCCAATTTCATTACGGATGATGGATGCAACATCGGCGTGAAGGGAGGATTGCCCTTGATACGCTTCCCTGACGGCACTTGCGACATCCACATAATTGATCTTGGTAATATAATTGATCGCTCCGGCCAGCATTGCATCCACAATGATCTCGGGCTGGTAGAGTGAAGTCAAGATAATGATTGGCAGTGATTTGATCTTCAACACTTCGGCAATTGTATCCAATCCATCCTGTTGCGACGAATGTAACACCGGGTCATGAATCATTACGTCTAAATCCAATTGCATACTGGCTCGAATAGCCGATTCTTTGTTTGTTGCAATATGAGATATACTCATATCCGGCTCAGCATCGATCAACGCCGTCAACCGTTGTTGCCATACGGGGTCGCTGTCCACCAGCAATACTTGTATCCTGCTTTCTTGCCAGCGCATGACTTCTTCAACTTTTGCAGCATAGCGTACACGCTCCTCCATATATCATCACCTCGTATTCATTCTAGAATCACGACAAAAAGACACGTACCCTCAAACGGCCGTGTCTAGTTTTTCGTAGATGTGAGATTTGTGAGGGTAACCCGGCGATCATTGCAATAGTGCAGAAGACCCGTGGCTTTGCGTCCCAGCCTTTCGATCTGGTTTGCCATTTTTCCTATTATTTCTTCCAAATCATAGCCTTATAATACCATAATTTTTATTTTTCTGGCACCGCCCTAAGTCCCACGTGTTTAAATGTGTTGATATTTGTCGATTCTATATCATTTCATATCGAATGATACAGGATAAACTATAGAAGCGTCACAAATTGTAAGTTCGCGAAAAATTTCTTGATCACACAATAGGTCTAATCAACTACTCGTGGCTCTCACTCTGCATTATTTTTCCGTTGGCACCTCCCATGATTTACATTAGAGTCCAATATGTCAAGGTATCGCTTATGCCCAGCACTATAAATAACACACCCGCAAGTTTTTGTATCCACAACCCCCACCTTTTGGCACGCTTAACAATGACTCGATCTAACCCGAAACCTACAGCAAACCCGGCAATTAGTAAAAACGGCATTGCGGTACCGATTGCAAAAACAGATGGCAACACTACGCCATATGTTGATTGCAATGCCAAAGGCATAAGCGAACCGAAGAACAAAACAAACATTGTTGGACAAAATCCTAGCGAAAATGCAATCCCCATTAGAAAGGCTCCGCTCCTTCCTCCGGTTCGATCGGCCAATTTTTCAAAAAATCCTGCCACTCGAGCCCCAAGTTGAAAAGGAAGCCGAATCCAGCCAAGCAAAAACAATCCGATTAAAATCAATAACGGCCCAAGCAGCTTTCTTGCAAAAGAATATAAAGGGATCATGTCAGTGGATATCTTTTGACCGAAAAACCAAAACAAAGCACCGAAAATACTGAATACAATCATCTTCCCTAATAAATACATGAACGTTTCGGGCCACGACAACCTTGCTTGCGCTTGACGCTGCCCAAAGTAAGTAATAGCCGCAACGTTCGCTGACATTTGACAAGGAGCAACCGAACCAACAAAACCGAGAAACAGCGCCGCAAGAAAGGCGATATCAGTGTTCGCCGCGTTAACGAATGGTTCGCTAAGGAAGGCGCTAATTTTACTAAAAAAGGAGTACATTAACTATTCACCCCCCAAAATCCGTTAAATAGATTTGGCAGTTATGCTTTCATCACACATCGAACCTTGACAAGCATCTATTATAAACTACATAACGTAGTGTTTCGCGGATACATAAAAGCAGTCTATTTTATTTCCAGAATAACTGCCGCTTTATCGTTCACCGCAGTCTCACATTTCCAATTTATTTTATTCTTGCTTCAATTACTAGGAACAGTTCCCTACACATCGACGTCGTTTGCACCACTCTGAAACCTGCTTGTTCAACGGTTTCAAGTGTATTGCGGTTTAAATGACAACCAACACATAATCGTTTCCAAACGGGCGTTAACCAGTCTTGTATTTTACCAAGGACCAGATGATTTAACCTTACGTGTTCAAAAATTAAAATCGTTCCTTCAGGCTTGCATACTCTATGGATTTCGGCCAGAGCTTTCGCCGGGTCAGGTATCGTACATAATACTAGTGTTCCAACGATTGAATCGAACGAATTGGTTGGATACGGTAGATTTTGGGCATCTCCCGGTACCACTTCGATCGGAACTGTAGCTTCACGTGCTTTAATTAGGGATTGCTCCAACATCATTGGATCTGGCTCTATTGCAATGACTTGATCTGCAAACTCATAGTACAAAAAGTTAATACCCGTACCTGAGCCAATTTCCAGCACTTTTCCTTTCGCCTTAGAAAGAAGCTGTTTTCTTATCCGGCCGAATATTTTTGTTTCTAGCGGCTGCATCAACCGATCATAATATTTGTTGAATAATTTATCCATTGCAGCCTCCTGATCATAAACTGCTCACGAAGCAATTATTGTAATAATCGATTTATCCGGATGAGGATATCTTGTTCTTTCATCTCACCAATAAATTTATCTTTGATCACGCCAGATGAATCTACGAAAAACGTCGTGGGATAAGACATAACATTATATTTGTTTCGGATTTCGTTGTCGTTGTCGATAATGATCGGAAACGTAATCGCGTATCGATCAATAAAACTTTGTACTGTAACCCGGCTTTCACTTAAGTTAATGCCAAGCACTACCACATTGTCGTCTTTCCATTGATCATATTGTTTTTGCAGAGCCGGCATCTCGTTCACACATGGCGGACAAAACGTACCCCAAAAATTGATTACCAGTGCTTTCCCTTCATAGTCTGCTAATTGATGAACCTGTTGATCCAAACCAAAAAGCTTAAACTCGGGGGCTTTTGAGCCAATTTTTACGGAAGAATCTGATCTAAATAACGCTGATCCAATTGTATAAGCTCCAATTACCAATACGACCGACAATACAACAATTTGAATCCATCTTCGATTACGTTTCACTGTTATTCTTAAACCCCTTTTCCTTTATCCGCAATTTTCCTCCAGTTCATCCCTTCATCCAAGGATATATATACATCCAGATTAAAAGTGGCGAAAACAAGTTCTTTGGTATTCGTTGGGTTCTGTGCAATATACGATGCTGCATCTTCAACAAGATCTGGAATATTCACCTCAACCAACTGTTTCTGTTGCAGATCCATTTGATAAATAACCCCTTTTTGTTTGTAGCTGCCAACGATTATATTTCCTTCCATACCAAAGGTAAGAGAAGTTACCTGTAGATCGGCTATTTTTTCGAATTGGTTGCCTGAATCTTTGGATACATACAACGCTTTTGTCGTTCCAACTGCAACGATTGAATCATCGGACGGGTGAACAGCTAAAGATGTCAGTTCGGACAGTTCAACATCTATTCCAGTCATTTCGCTTTTGTTCCATGTCTTTGCATCGTCTTTGGAATAATATAATCCCGTTGTTGTTAACCTAGAGTTCGGCTCCGGGTTAACTGCGTAAATGGTGTGCGTCTTGTAACTTGCACTCATTAAATGAAAATCAATTTCCCCATACAAATCCAGGATTTCAAAGCTTTTACCTTCATCTGAACTTTTTACAATTCCAAAAGGATTCCTTTTATTCGAACCCTGTGCCGGATGCCCGCTGCTATAAAAACCGTTGTCCACAGTGGTAAATCCCATATAATCGTGTTTTTCTCCTTGACCGTCTGACCATTTCCCTTGTGAGTAAACTTTCAAACCGAGGTGAGAAGGGATTAAAATTCGCTGTCCGTCCCCTGAATAACCGAGACCATGGACATGCGTCAACGTAATCGTTTTTGAAGCCGTTCCCTGCAAAGACAACACGCCGCTAATGATGACCGCGATTAGAGATGCGACCCATGCCCACCTGAATCCGGTTGCTATTTTGGTCCACTTCTGTCGCTGATATCGGTCTTCCTGCCTCTTCACATCTTTGAGCTGCTTTACTTTGTGGGATGCGTTCCAATGTAATGCAAAGAATAGAACAAATAATGCACCTGTTCCAATTAATAATGTGTTCATAATGAAATTCCCTTCTTCTGTAATGATGTAGTCAAATCTAATGCAACTGAACATTGTCTCATATTCGTTTCTTTCTATATAACAAATAAATTAATAATAAACAAAAAAGCGAAATTAATAGTCTGGGATAATATTCGCCGATGCGAATCAAATCATGTCCCACCATTGTCTCCAACGCAATGGAAGGGGCTTTGCCCAGCGAAGTAATAAGAAAAAAATCGGTAAAAGGCATTCGCGAGATCGCTGCGGCAAAAGTTATGACGCCGGAAGGAATCAGTGGAGTCAACCGAGCTATAAACAGAATCATTGCCCGACGACTGCGGCCCGCCTCGTTAAATCGTTGTAACCATTTCCAATTCTCTTTTTTTACTTTCTTTTGCTTACCGAACCCCCATCGATACAACCAGAATGAAACTGCTGCCCCAAGTGCTTCCCCTGCCAAGGAAAGAAAAAATCCAGGGATAAATCCGAATACAACAGCGTTAGCTCCTGATAAAAACAGGGTGGGAACGAGTCCTAATATACTGATCAGAATGTTGATCAGTAAACTAATCAGGATGGCCCATACCCCATAACTTCTTAGCCATTCTGCAATAACATCGACATTAAATAAAGGGGCCATCCGGTTTATTAGCCTTTCTGTAAGAAATCGGGTTTACCGCCAATCGTTTGTTCAAACTTCAAAGTGAAATTTCTATCGCAACCTATTACCAAGTCTCATTGTAGTATTTTAACCCGTTTTTATACTACTCATTGTAGTGTAATGTCGAGTTAGTGTCAATTTGCGCAGCCATGCTTACCTGTCTTATCGTTTAATTTATCTTGTAAATTTGAATGATTTATGAACACGGCAACTCTATTAACTATTAATCTCTCAATTCGTTTTCCCTATCTCTTTTTGTATATTGGAAAACATTCCATCCAACCCCCTCCTATCGCACATGTTACCATGGGTGAACAAGCAAGTTATATATCTTTAATTTTTGGAGGGATTCTATGAAAAAGATCGCAGCAATAGGGTTGATAACCAGCACTCTAGTTGTAAGTCCTCTCTTCTACCAAGGACAAGCTTATGCCGCTTCGCAAAATCAACAGGATATTAAGCTAACAAACATTTCTTCGGTCAGGCATAGTGTGATCAGTAGCGGGAAGAAATATTTAGGAACTCCTTATGAATTTGGGTCGAGCCGTTCTAACACCAGGACATTTGATTGTTCCGATTTTGTCAGACAAGCCTACCTGGAGGGAGCCAAAATTAAGCTTCCGGCTGATTCGAGAAAGCAAGGGGATTATGTAAAGAAGAATGGAACAGTCACAACAGATTGGCGAAAACTAAAACCAGGGGATATTATGTTTTTTATGTCCTATAAAGGCAGCAAAGATTCGAATTATCGCGGGATCGATAAAAGTAAGGAACGTATTACACATAACGGTATTTATCTAGGGAATGGAAAAATCCTTCACACTTATTCCAAAAAGTCGGGTGGAGTCAGAATCGATACGATTGAAGGTAAACAGTGGGAAAAGCGCTTCTTGTTCGGAGGAAGTATTTTAAAGTAACAAATAAAAATGACAATGTTATCTCAGTGATAATATTGTCATTTTTTGTTGCCCCTTCTCTTTAGACATATTCGCTTACAACTGGTCCGATACCGCTATTCTAGCGTCACCGTTTCATTCCGTGTTTTCGCGTCACGCGCATGAACACATGTTTGTTTCGAACAAAATTGTTTAATTCCGTCCCAATATCCCCAGATACAATTCTTACATTTCTTTGGTTGCTTTGGTTTTTGTCCAGCAAACAAACCTAATCCCCCTTCAAGTTTGGTTCATCAGTTAAATGTATCCATATTTGGTTTGTATTATTCAAAAAATACTTTTACAAAACTTGTTTTAGGATAGATGATCTCATAAGCCATTTGCATAAAGTGTGTCGTGCTAAATCCGAGTAGTTAGTAGAAATATAGTGTTTCAATATTTAGTGATATTATGATGCAAGTCGCACATACTCACACGTATCAATGCAATGGACAACGGAATGGATTACTGGAACAACATGATGAGAATTTTTTTAATAGTTCAGTTGTGATGCTTGAAGTGGCCAACGTCTATATAAATACTCCCATCGCCGAAAATCCCATACTTCGTTGACCGTGGCGGGTGTATTGTCGAAGAAAGTCGCATTAATTGAACTAAACATCCACAAACAACATGCAGATCGAGAAATGAAGCGTAGACGAAGCGAACGCCGAAGCCGATAGTTATTGCCGCCCGACCTTCGCTATTCGAAGCGAACCCCCCGCTTAGCTGACCTTTAAATGTAACGGAAAGTGGCGGGGCTTCTTCAATTACTTACTATTTCTGATCTTCAACAATCTAAGGCTATTTAGCGTAACGATCAACGTCGCGCCCATATCGGCGAAAACCGCCATCCACAACGTAAGCCATCCGGGAACAATAAACGCCAATGCAAGAAGTTTTATACCGAGCGAAAACGTAATGTTTTGTTTAATTATCGTTAGGGTTTTACGGCTTAATCGAATTGTATATGGTAATTTACTTAAATCATCCGCCATAAGCGCAATATCTGCCGTTTCAAGTGCCGTATCTGTACCGGCGCCACCCATTGCGATACCAACCGTTGAAGCCGCAAGCGCTGGCGCGTCGTTTACGCCGTCGCCGATCATTGCGACATTGCCGTAATCTTTGCGAAGTTGCTTGATATAGTCTAATTTATCTTGTGGCATTAGATCGGCTTTAACGTCCGTAACATTCAGTCGTTGCCCGATAGCTTCGGCGGTTGCTTGATTGTCGCCCGTAAGCATAATCGTCTTCTTGATGCCAATTTCGTGCAGTTGTTTGATAACGTCTTCACTGGAATCGCGTACTTCGTCAGCAACGGCGATTAAGGCAAGAACTTGTTGTTCAGTACCCAATACCATAACTGTTTTCCCCTGCTTTTGAAGAACTTCGATACGCTGATTCGTTTCAACATTCATATTGGAATGAAGTTCTGTGAAAAGTTTCGGACTTCCGATGTAATACAATTCCCCGTTTACCTTCGCTTTTACACCTTTGCCCGTAATGGACTGAAAGTCTTCAACGGTAAGTGATAAATCGGCGCAGATGCTTTCAGCTTTTCGAACAATCGCGGAAGCAAGCGGGTGTTGCGACCCTTTTTCGATAACTGCCGCGATAGCAAGCAATCCCTTTTCGTCTATCGTTCCGAAAGTTTCAACGTTAGTTACTTCCGGGAAGCCTTTTGTCAAAGTACCTGTTTTATCAAAAGCGATTGCTGAAAGGCGTCCAGCTTCTTCAAGGTGAATACCGCCTTTGATAAGAACGCCATTCTTTGCCGCGTTACCAATAGCCGTAACAATCGAAATAGGTGTTGAAATAACTAACGCACAAGGACAACCGACGACGAGTAGCGCCAATCCCCTATAAACCCATTCGCCCCAATCGCCACCAAGGATAAGCGGAGGAACAACGGCAATACCTAACGCCAAAATCATAATCGCGGGCGTATAGTATTTCGCGAACCGATCAACGAACGCTTGCGAAGGTGCGCGTTCCGCCTGTGCTTCTTCGACAAGGTTGATAATTTTTGAAATCGTCGTATCCTCGACTAATTTTGTAACTTTAACTTCAAGCAAACCTTCTTCGTTTAAGGTTCCCGCAAATACTTCATCGTCAATTGTTTTAGATACGGGAACGGATTCGCCTGTTATCGCGGCTTGGTTAATCGTTGATGTCCCTTTAATAACAACGCCGTCCATCGCAAGTTTTTGTCCCGGTTTCACGATCATAATATCGCCTACTTGAATATCGTCAACGTTAACCATTAGTTCAGCGGAACCGCGACGTATTAGCGCTTCTTTCGGTGCAATGTCCATAAGGGAACGAATGGATTGACGGGCTTTTTCCATCGAGTAGCGTTCCAGAACTTCACTGATAGCGAATAGAATGACGACCGTTGCGCCTTCGCCCCATTCGCCGATAGCCGCGGCGCCGATAATTGCTACGGTCATAAGCGTGTTCATATCAAAATTAAGACGGAAAAGATTCTTTATACCTTTAATGAATAATGCGTACCCGCCAATTATGATCGATGCGCCGTATGTTATTGAAGATAGAATGCTTTCTTCCCCGTATTGTTCACCAAGTAAATAACCCGCAACCAGTAGAACGACCGAAAGTAATACATTCCAGTTTGCTAACCAAAATGGTTTTTTCTTCTCGACTACACGTTCTTTTTCTGGCGTAACTTTTAAGTTCTCGAAAGCGCCAGCTTTTTCAAGTTCTTGAACGCTTGTCTTGCCGTAAACAGTTATTTTTGAAGCACCGAAGTTAACTTGTGCGTCCTTTACACCGGGTAAGTCCTTGACGTTCTTTTCAAATTTCCCCGCGCAATTGGTACATGTAAAGCCTTGCACGCGGAAAACATTTTTATTTTCTTCACTTATAGCGTTATTTTCTACATTACTTGCCATTAGTAATCAAATCCCCCGAATGTGTGGATGCTAACTGTACCAATTGACGAACATGATCGTCTTCTAACGAGTAGAACACTAATTTGCCTTCCTTACGGTTTTTCGCTAATCCAAGTTGATTTAACGTCCGTAAGTGGTGCGAAGCCGTCGCCATTGTTGAACCGATAATATTCGCGACGTCGCAAACGCAAAGTTCATCTTCTTCACAAAGGGCGAAGGCGATCTTCATACGTGTTTCGTCGGCTAATACCTTAAACATTTTGACCATGCCGTGAATATTTTGCCCTTCAAGCGATTTTTGTACCCTTTGAACCTTGGGTTCGTCATAACAGTAAATATCACAAGTGTCTTTTTCCTTTTTGCTCATTCCGTCACCCCTTCAATCAAACCTTTATTTGATTATTATCATAGCACGATCTTTTTATACATTCAAATGAAAATTTGACTGTGTTTAAAAAAGGCTTCAACCATATTTGAGTATAATTCCACGACATGGAAAAAGCGCTACAAACCAGGGAGTTTTTTTGTCCCTTGTTATAGCGCTTAGAATCGATGTAAAAATACAAAGAAGAGGCATATGCCCCTTCCGTATTTTAAACATGCTGTTTTTGTTGCAAATTTTCAACCTGTCGATGTAGTTCGTTATTCCGTTCCTTTAATTCGTTCAACTCGTTAGTCACTTGTTCAAGAGAATGACTGTTATTTGAGTTTCCGGCTTTATGATCGCCATGCATTCCTTTCATCATCCATATCATCATTATTGGACAAACAAGCATTAACAACCAGTACCAATTCATCTTACCTTCACTTCCTTTCTTGGTTATCTTATATGAGTTTTTATAACTCAATTGTAATTCCTAATTATGAGATCCCTGTGTAGAAGTTGTTGAAATCAAGTTTTTTCCACATTAATATTTAGGACATTCCATACATATTTTTAATATACAAGCTATCATTTACTGGAGGGCAAAAAATGACGAACACTTTCTTTTTCCTGGGTATTTATTCCGTTTTAACCATATGGATTCTTCGATTCATTATCGTTTTCCGCCATCGTTTATCCTGTATGGCCGGTATGATGGCTGCAATGGTGCAGGGAATGACAATCGGTTTAGGCGTAGGGACGCTGCTCGTTATATGGCTCCCGGGTGAAATCTTTCATGCAACAATAATTAGTATGTTAATCGGGGGAATCATCGGGACAGTTTCTGGAATCCCTATTAGTATTATGGCCATATTGGACGGACTTTTATCGGGTATCATGGGCGGCATGATGGGCACAATGTTTATGGTCATGATCCCTACATCATATACAATTGCAGCCATAAAAATCATGTCAGTTCTTTGTACCGGTGTGCTGTTTCTTTTATTTCTGATGTTACAGGGAGAAATAAAGCTAGAACATTTACAGAAAAGATCATCATTATTGTCCAAACCAGTCTCTATGTTTGCCGTAATCGTTTTGTTTGCAGTCATAATTATTTTGGGTGTAGGGAGCGATTTACACAATAACTACTACGGTAAACAATACAATAATACAGCTGATCCTAACGCTACGCATGAACACCAACTAGAGAAGAATTTACCAGACCTATCCAAAAATGAACTCGCAATAATAGCGAATGAATTTTCATTTTCCCCATCCACAATCCACATGAATGCGAACGAAAAAATAAAGATTATTTTGTATAACGCGGGAAATGTTGAACATGACTTTGAAATTGTCGGAACTGATATTCATGTCCATGCAAAACCAGGGCAAAGAAGCAGTGTAATCGCCACTCTGGAGAAAACAGGTGAATACCGAGCAGTGTGTACATTGCCTGGCCATCAGGAGGCTGGAATGATCTCTGCCGTTCGTGTTCATCCATTATAGAACAATATTGATATTAAGACGTAGGATTTTTATCCGTGTTAATGCTGCGTATAAATGAGGTTACATTACCCAAACAACAAGACCCTTGCGGGTTATTAACTTCACAGCCACAACGCTTGGCTTGTACCTGCATGCGTATATGTTCTATGGGGCGTTGGTTTTTTAGAGTTGCTTCCGTTAGGCGTTTTCTCGTCCATCCAAAACAGTAGCAAACCGGCACATTCAAAGCCTTGTTTTTCTGAAATACAGATATTTTGAGGTCGTCTGAAACGTAAGTTTGATCATTGCTGAAATAAACTACTTCACATGAGGAATTTGAGCAGAATGTGTATATCAATTCACTGTCTATGGTTTCTAAGGCTTTTGGTATAAGCATTGCTTTGAGTGTAATAAGAGGAACGTTCTTGCCCTTTTGCTGACAAATAGGGCAATAATTAAGATTCGACTTTTCCAACGATGATGATTGACAACATTCGTTCAATGATGACCACTCCTTAATGTCCGTAGAAACACGCTAATCTTACTCGCTCGGCTGCGATTGATCAATATGGCTCGGAATTGCATACCCGTCATAAAGTACTGATGTCATCATCCCAGAACTCGCATGGTTGAGATCGTGGCAATGAAACATCCACTCTCCGGGATTATTTGCAATGAAAGCCAACTCATACTTCTCGCCCGGTTTTACAACAAGTGTATCTTTGAAGATCGCCCCGTCTTCAACCGGTGAGCCATCCTTACTTAATACTTGAAAAAAGTGTCCATGCAAATGCATAGGATGATCGAACATCATATCTTTGCTTTCTAATGTTACTTTAATAATATCCCCTCTCTTCACATCAAGCGGATCGATATCAGGATATGTCCTTCCATTAATTGTATAGATCATCCCCATTCCTTTCATTCCATGCGACAGCACCATCTTGTATTCTTGATCATATTTATTTGATGCAAGAGAAGCATATTCTGTTGCAATCCCGGATCCAGTCAATGTAAAGATTCCGTCATACTCCGTTTCATCCAATGTTTTCTTGGATGTTCTATTAATTAATGGAATGATTAATCCATCTGCAGCAGGCGTATTTAACATCTCTCTTATAAAAAAGCTGCTATCGGGCGCAGTAAATTCCACATCGTATCTTTCCCCTGGTCCAACGGGCAAAAGCTTATTTTGGATTATTTGCGGATCCATTACTGCCTGCCCATCAACCGCCACGACTCTATATTCGATCGAACCCAAGTTCATATAATGGGTTATATATCCTGCATTTATAAAACGCAACCGCACATTCTCACCCGTTTGAATTTCGTACGCAGAAATCAAATCACCAGACTTGCCGTTTACAGTGAAAAGATCATCATTGGAGCTTCCCATCATACCCTTTGATCCTGCTTTTCCCTTACTATTCATCTCATCCAGGATAAACGTATAATCTCGGTCCAACTCCGTTTGCCGGTCGCCCTCCACGATCAGTGCACCATATAACCCAAGATCCACTTGCTCGGCACTTTTGTAATGGGAATGATACCAATAGGTGCCTGGAACGGTTGCTGTAAATGAATACTGAAAACTCTCTCCAGGTTTCACTGCGTTCTGTGTTACCCCGGGTACTCCATCCATATCTACCGGAACAGGATATCCATGCCAGTGGATGGTTACGGGCTGATCCAGCTCATTCTTCAAATTGACTTCTACCTGCTGCCCTACTTTTACACGGATTTCTTGGCCGGGTACAGTTCCGTTATAGGAATAAAGGTTTAGTTTTATTCCCGACGAGACCTCTTGTTTGTGCAACGATATTATATGTGATCTTATCGCCTTCGATTTGAGGCCTTGTATAAAAGGTATCATCGATTGGAAGTATTGAAAACTGATTAATATCCACTTCTTTCCGTTGTCTTTTTTCACTTGTGGGTTCTGATCGATTCATCATTCCCATCATTGAACAAGAACCAAGGACTGAGGCAATGAGAAGGATTAGAATTGCTTTATAAATGTTTTTCAACCGCTAGTCCTCCTTCTTAACGTGCTCGTATTTTAACGGATAGTTACTTCTCGAGGTCCCCCGTCCATTTAGCCATACCGCCGTCAAGATTATAAACCTGGTTATAACCATTCTCTAACAAAAGGTTCCCACTTTCCACTCCCATACGACCGGTATGACACACAAAGACAATTTCCTTATCCTTAGGCAGTTCAGTATACCTCAACTGAATCTCCTCAAAAGGAATGTTTATCGAGTTGGGTACTCTACTATTGGAAAATAATTCGGGTTCCCTTAAATCGACAATGACCATATCTTTTTTACTGTTGATCATATTCGTGAGCATCTTAGTATCCACGATTTGCAGTTCAGGTATAGTTTCTAGGGACTTGTTCGTTGTTAAAAACTTGATGGAGGCCGCTCCTAACATAACTACAATCAATACAAGTAAGACAAACCACTTATTTCTTATCACAAGCGACCCTCCTCGTATCATATTTGTTGTAAAGCTTTGAAGGCCAATTTCCAGTTCCCCAGGGAACTGGCGACCGCTTTCAAAATTTCCAGCGTTGGCTCTTTGAAAATTGAATTGGGACTGGACTTTTCGAGA
>NZ_JBVASZ010000052.1:0-21154 GCF_057814255.1 Paenibacillus sp. F024 | reverse complement strand
GCGAAAGGGCTGAGAAGTTTGCTTTCTCGTTATTTAGAGCTTTGTTAACCTTTTGGAACCGCCGTATGCGGACCCGCATGTACGGTGGTGTGAGAGGTCGGGGGCTAGGCGCCCCCTCCTACTCGATAAGCCTCTTACTTTACTGCAGCCTCGTAGCGCTTGCCTACTTCAGCCCAGTTTACAACGTTCCAGAACGCTGCGATGTAGTCAGGGCGTTTGTTTTGGTACTTCAGGTAGTAAGCGTGCTCCCATACGTCCAGTCCGAGGATCGGCGTGTCGCCTTCCATGATCGGGCTGTCCTGGTTAGGCAGGCTGTATACTTTCAGCTTGCCGTCTTTGGATACGGCGAGGAATGCCCAGCCGGAACCAAAACGGGTTGCACCCGCTTTTGCAAAATCTTCTTTGAATTTATCGAAACCGCCGAGCTCGCTGTTGATCGCGTCAGCCAGCTTGCCGCTTGGAGCGCCGCCGCCGTTAGGACCAATCGTTTCCCAGAACAGGGAGTGGTTCGCGTGGCCGCCGCCGTTGTTGCGAACTGCGGTGCGAATAGCTTCAGGTACGCTGTTCAGATCCGCGATGAGATCTTCAACGCTTTTGGATTGAAGATCAGCATGACCTTCCAACGCTGCGTTCAGGTTTGTAACGTATGTGTTGTGGTGACGATCGTGGTGGATCATCATGGTCATTTCGTCAATGTGAGGCTCAAGTGCGTTGTTTGCGTAAGGAAGTGCCGGTAATTGGTGTGCCATCTTCAAATACCTCCTAAGATTTATGAAATTTCCAAGATTTATTATCCCTTATTTTCTATATAAAATCAACAAGTATGTATATTAAGTATTCATTACAGTCTCGTTACAGCCCCTGAAACCGTCCGTCGTCCCGCCGCTGGATTTCCGTAATGATTTGTCCAAGCATAGCTGTCCCTTGTGCGTTAAGCCAAGGGGACAAGTCACTCATGACCCTTTGATGGTAATGCAGCTCCTCCGAGGTCCATTCGGCTGTCTTCTTATCATTCAACTCATCGATATGGCGAATCTGCCCGCCGGTCATCCGTTCCGTCATCATTATCCTCCTTTCGGATCGTCCGAGTTTACCGGATTATCGTTTCACCTTACGGAGGCTTTTATACATTTACACATGGCTCTGCTCTTTATCTCCTTACCCGGAATCGCTTCACATCGAATCGGGATGTAACGAAGTTTTTCTCTTTTCTTTTCTTTCGATCAGTGTTACACTAATTTCCAGAACATAGTTTATTAAATAAACAAAGTATCCTCGGAGGTGTACGTTATGAGTAAATTCATCCCTGTCAAACAAGACCGTTTTACCTTTGGTTTATGGACTGTCGGCAATCCGGGACGCGACCCGTTCGGCTTGCCGGTGCGCGATGGTTTTTCTCCTGTGGAATCCGTACATATGCTTGCGGAGCTGGGAGCTTACGGCGTGAACTTTCATGATAACGATCTTGTTCCGATTGATGCGACACCTGCTGAAAAACAGCAAATTGTAAGCGAATTCAGAAATGCTTTGGAAGAGACCGGATTGAAGGTCCCGATGGTTACGGTCAGCTTGTTCACCGATCCGATATTTAAAGACGGGGCGTTCACCTCGAATGACCCGCGTGTACGCGCATATGCGATCCAAAAGACCATGGAGTCCATGGACTTGGGCGCTGAGCTTGGAGCGGAAGTGTTCGTGCTGTGGGGTGGGCGAGAGGGCTCCGAGGTCGATGCGGGCAAAAATGCCGTCGAGGCCATGAAGCGCTACCGTGAAGCGTTGAATTTCCTTTGCGAATACAGTCTTTCGCAAAAGTACGGCTATAGATTTGCGCTTGAAGCCAAGCCGAACGAGCCGCGGGCAGACATTTATTTGCCGACGACGGGGGCTATGCTCGGCATGATCGCTACGCTGGACCACCCGGAGATGGTCGGCGTCAATCCGGAGGTGGCCCACGAGCGCATGGCAGGGCTGAATTTCTACCATGCGGTGGCGCAAGCGCTGGAAGCCGGAAAGCTATTCCATATTGACTTGAACGATCAGAAGATGAGCCGCTTCGACCAAGACCTGCGCTTTGGATCCGACGGTATTAAAGAAGCGTTTTTCCTCGTGAAGCTGCTGGAGGATTATCAATACAATGGAATGAAGCATTTTGACGCTCATGCGCTGCGCACGGAAGACCGTCAAGGCGTAATCGAGTTCGCCAAGGGCTGCATGAGAACCTACTTGATTCTTAAGGAAAAGGTGGCGCAGTTTAACGCCGATCAGGAGATTCAAGCGCTCATCTCGGAAATCAACGGCAAAAAGCTGGATCTCCCCGGCTTCGATTTTACATTTTCACCGGAAAGTCTTAAGGCTATCCAAAGCTACCAGGTGGATCGTCCGGGAATTGGTGCGGAAGGTCTATCGTATGAGAAGCTGGATCAGCTCACTTGCGAAATTTTGTTTGGGGTAAGATAAAGAGAGCCAACCGGCATCAAATAAAGCGGGGCCGTCCCCTAAGTCACCGATGTGGCAGGGATGGCCCTTTTTCATATTTGTAAAAGACACAAAGAAGTATAATGGTGCATTCAATAGAACATGGACCAACTGGGTCTGCCAATGGATCTAGAGAAGGACATTCTGCGCGGCATCTTGTCCGCACTGTAAAGGATGGAGGTTCATCGGCAGGATGACAGCCTCTTTACTACAACATATCCGGGTGGAGACCGTGACAGCTGCCCCCCGAAAACGCTCCATAAATCATCCACTGCGCCTGCACCCGAACGGGTCTGCTCCTCTTCTATGAATCTTGCTTATGGAGAATATATGTCCTATGAAAAGCATAGGGTAGTAAGGGCAATGGCAATGGCGGAGTAAATAAGGGAATATATGGGGGTTTTAATTCCTTTATTCCATGAAACCGCTTAATATAAAGCGCTTTACCGAGAAATTTAAAATAAATGTGAGTTTTTACACAGTTTTAGAAGAAATTTTGCGATTTTTGTGTTATTCTGTAGAGACAGCTCATAGTGGTGGGGAGAGTTTAATATGCTTACAAATTCCTATCAGCTTCGCACTTTTCATTTGTCTGATTATGTTTCGGTCACCGAGCTTTTCAAGAATGTTTTGTCGGAACCCTGTTACCAAGAGACGATGGAGGCATTCGCCCGGCAGCTGTCATGGGACAGCGAGCTTGTCCTGGTGGCCGAGGCGGAAGGCGAGATCGTCGGGGTGATCGTAGGAACGATCGACAATGACAATGGCTATTACTACCGGATCGCGGTAGAGCAGCGGCATCAGCGCCGCGGCATTGGCCAAGCCTTGATCGAATCGCTTCGGCAAAGATTCCTGGGACGCAAGGTACGCCGTATTATGGTAACGGTAGATGTCCATAACGAAGTGGTGCTTCCGCTTTATCAGAAAGCGGGATATCAATTGACCGATTTTTCCCGGACGGCCCACCGGTTGAGCATTGTGAATGGGTAATAAAGAAGCAAACTCAGGCTTTTTTTAATACATGGGGCATAACGGGAAGCTTGCGGCTTTCGCGGTATGCTTTTTTTGTTTGGTTTGATCGGGATCAGACTCTTGAAAGCTGTTCACCATAAGTTTATGCTAAGATCAAAGAACAGGGACAAACAAGCAAAGCGCATGCCGGCCGGGTGCCGAATGCAGAAGGGTCAGGACCGGATGGATACTTTTTCATCATATGTAATCAAAAGCTTCAAGCACGACGGGCACCTGCACCGGATGTGGCAGCAAAATTGGCTTGTGCCTGAAGGCCTGCTTCATGAGGATCATCGCAAAGAAGCGATGCTGGTGCTCATCAACAGCCAGACCAAAATTATCGAAGCCGACGGAAAAGAATGGGTAAGCCGAATTCCGGGCGTATCTTTCTTTATACCAAAGATGTGGTTTAATGTTGTGGCATTGCTTGAAGAAACCGGGATTCGCTATTACTGTAATGTGGCATCGCCTCCTTATGTTTACGGCCGGGTCATCACCTATATCGATTACGATTTGGATGTGATCCGGATGCCGGGCGGAGAGGTGTACGTTGTCGATCAGGAGGAATACGAGCAGCATAAACAGCTGTATCATTATTCCTCTGTTGTCGATGATAAAGTGAAGCAAGGATTAAAGGAACTGTTGGCACGGGTGCGAGGGGCCGAGCCTCCTTTTTATGATGAGCATATCCGGTTTTACTACGAGCGATGGAGAGAACACGGGGCGGAGGGATAGCATGAGGCTGTATACTCCCGAAGAAATGGAACCTCGACCGGAGGAAAGCCGGGACTCCCAAAGGATGGATCAGGCTTTTTTGTCCAAGCTGTGGGATGGGGGGAAGCTTCTAGCCGTCTCGCTTCTAGTAGTGGTTCTTCTTCATCAATACGGATTTCATTTATCCAAAGTCAAAGGAGCCTCCATGCAGCCGACGCTGCAGGAAGGCGAATGGCTGTTTATCAATAAAACGATTCGTTTTACAGGCTCGCCCAAACGCGGGG
This sequence comes from Paenibacillus sp. F024, assembly GCF_057814255.1. Taxonomy (NCBI): domain Bacteria; kingdom Bacillati; phylum Bacillota; class Bacilli; order Caryophanales; family Paenibacillaceae; genus Paenibacillus; species Paenibacillus sp. F024. Next base: position 16,670 of record NZ_JBVASZ010000052.1, on the reverse strand, counting down.
ATATCATTGTTCTCCGGGCGCCTGCGGACGGCGGCACGCAGCATGTGTATTTGGTCAAGAGGGTCGTCGCGGTTGCCGGGGATGAAGTGCATATCCGGGGAGGGAGGCTGTATGTGAACGGGTCACGGTTGGAAGAGTCTTATACGAATACATTAATAGAAGACGGGCGGTTCGAACCGTATACGATCACGGAAGGTCATCTGTTCGTTATGGGGGACAATCGGCACCGATATGCCAGCAACGACAGCCGAAGCTTCGGAGCGGTCCCGCTGACGAGAGTGGAGGGGCGGGCAGAAATGATCGTATGGCCGCCGCAACAATGGAGGAGCCTGTGATGGTTAAAAACGAAGCTGTGGATTGGGCTCAGCTGAAGGAAGAACTGAGGGCGGATGCTCCACGGCTTGGGATTGATAAAATCGGTTTTGCCACAGCCGATCCGTTCTCCGAATTGAAGGATATTCTCCTAAATCACCGGGAAAAAGGGTTTGAATCGGGGTTCGAGGAGCCTGATATCGAGAAAAGGGTAGATCCGGCCTTAACGCTGGAAGCGCCGAGATCGATCATCTCGATCGCAGTGGCTTACCCGTCCAAGCTGAAGAATCCGCCCAAATCGGAGCCGGGCGCCTACCGCGGCATTTTGTCGCGTTCCGCCTGGGGGACGGATTATCATCATGTGCTGCGAAACCGGCTTGAACGGCTCGAGCAGTGGATTAAGGATCGGGTGCCGGGAGCCCGGACGGTCAGCATGGTTGATACCGGGGCGCTGGTCGACCGGGCGGTGGCCGAACGGGCCGGTATTGGCTGGGTAGGTAAAAATTGCTCGGTCATCACGCCGGAGTGGGGTTCTTGGGTGTACCTGGGCGAGCTGGTCACGAATGTGCCGTTTCCGCCGGATCCCCCTGTGACCGAGAGCTGCGGTGATTGCACGCTTTGCATTGATGCCTGTCCGACAGGAGCTTTGGTTGGACCGGGCCAGCTTAATGCGCAGCTTTGCGTATCGTATCTTACGCAGACCAAGGGACACATCGAGGATGATAATCTGAAGCGCAAGATCGGTAACCGGCTGTACGGCTGCGATACCTGCCAAGTGGTCTGTCCGAAGAACAAGGGAATTCATGCGGACCATCATCCGGAGCTTGCACCTGACCCGGAGCTGGTAAAGCCGCTGCTTCAGCCCCTGCTGTTCTTGTCCAACCGCGAATTTAAAGCGCGGTTTGGCTCCAGTGCCGCAGCGTGGCGCGGGCGCAAGCCGATCCAGCGCAATGCGATTTTGGCGCTGGGCAATTTCCGCGACGCTACGGCGGTGCCAGATTTGATTCGTTTGCTGCAGACCGACGAGCGTCCTGAAATTCGCGGTTCGGCCGCGTGGGCGTTGGGCCGGATCGGCGGGGAGGAAGCGCGTGAGGCTTTGGAAGCGGCCATAGGCAAGGAGCAAAATGAAACGGCGCGGCACGAGCTCGCTAAAGCGCTCAGCCAATATGCTAAAGGGCAGCAGGTGGAAGGGCATGATGAATCAAATAAGATATGATGAAATGCAAACGCCTATCGGGCCTCTGACGCTCGGATGGAGCGATAAAGGCTTGTGCTGTATTGAATTCGGCACATTTATGGACGCGGAGAGCAAACTCACAGCCTGGTCCCGCCGCCACTATGCAACGGAAGAGTGGGAGCGGGATCCGAAGCTGCTGGCCGAGGCAGCCGGGCAGCTTCGGGACTATTTTGCCGGAATGCTGCATTCCTTTGATTTGCCTCTTGATCTGCGGGGAACTCCCTTTCAAGTGAAGGTGTGGGAGGCGCTTACGGAGATTCCTTTCGGGAGCGCCTGTTCGTATAAAGATATCGCCATACGGATTGGATCACCTAAAGCGGTTCGTGCGGTAGGTGGCGCCAATAACGGCAATCCGGTTCCGATTATCGTCCCCTGCCATCGGGTCATCGGGGCAAACGGATCCATGGTAGGCTATGGCGGAGGGCTAGACATCAAAACCTTCTTGCTTCGGCACGAAGGCTTTCCGGTGAAAGGAGACCAGCAATGAGGTATGTGCATATTGATAACGTAGAGCCCGGACAATATTTGGGACGTACGATTTTCTCCGCGAACGGATCGGTCCTGTTATCGGAAGGCGTACAACTGACCGTCTACATGATTACGACCCTTAAACGGATAGGTGTCACAATGGTTTATATTAAGGATTTGCAGTTTGAAGACGTTGAGATCCCGGAGCTTGTTTCGGAAGAAACGAAACAGGTGGTCATGAAGCGAATGGGAGAGACATTCCATTCCATCCGGTCGGGCAAGGATTTTAACAGCAAGCAGGTGGTTGGAAGCATCGATAATCTCCTGGAGGAGATTATGCAGAACAAGGAAGTGCTGGTGCAATTATCGGATATCCGTACGGAAGACAACGAGATGTACGTGCATGCCATTAACGTCTGTATGATGTCCACCTTGATCGGAATCAATCTGGGGCTCTCAACGGCACAATTAAGAGAGCTGGCGATCGGATCGCTGATGCATGATATAGGGAAATTGGACAAGATTACCGATGACAACAGCCCTGATATAAAAAGGCATCATACATGGCGCGGCTTTGAGGTGCTCAAAGCCAAAAGGGAACTGAACCTGCTGATCGCCCATGTGGCGTTTCAGCATCATGAAACGATGGACGGACAAGGGGTTCCGAGACGCCTGACAGGCGATGAAATCCATTTATATGCGAAAATCACCGCCGTAGCCAATACGTATGATAATCTGCTGTTCGATCTGTCGGAAGGACGAAGATTGCTGCCGCATGAAGCGTGTGAACGCATGATGGTGCTGGCCGGAGATAAGCTGGACCGGGAAATCGTCATTCAATTTCTGCGCATCGTATCGGTTTACCCGACCGGCTCTTCCGTCAGGCTGTCGACCCGGGAAACGGGGGTTGTGGTTGGGCAGCACCGCGGACTGCCGGGGCGGCCTATCGTGCGTGTCGTGAAAGGCGGCCCGGATGATCTTGAGGTCAAAGAAGTGGATTTGGCGAAGCATACCACGGTATTTATTGATAGTGTCCTAATCTGATAAAAGCCGGCTATAAAACGATTTGTAACCGCAGGCTTGACATGCTATGATGATTAAATGACATCCATCGTTTGAGGTGAAGGTACGACTATGTGGGGATATATCATTACAGGTGTAATTGCGCTTCTGGTTGGAGGAGTGGGCGGTTTCTTTATCGGCGTCTACTATTTGCGCAGGCAGCTTGAAAACATGCAAAGCAACCCGGAGATGCTGCAGCAGATGGCCAAGCAGATGGGTTATAACTTAAACAAGCAGCAAATGCAGAAAATGCAGCAAATGATGAAAAATAAAAAGCTTCGTCCGTAGTGCTAAGAGCCTGAAGCCTTATAGGCGCGCAGGCTTTCTTTTTTTGAATCAGTGTAGAGAATAGATAAAGAAGGGGGAAAGACGATGGCGGCAAAGGAATATAAGAACCATCTGGTTGCCGAGAACCGTGAACAAATTGAAGAGCATATTCGCCATATCCTGCGTTTAATTGGAGAGGATGTGGACCGGGAGGGCCTATTGGATACTCCCGCAAGAGTTACACGCATGTATGAAGAAATATTTGCAGGCTATGACGCTGATTACAGAGAGATCTTGGGCGTGGCATTCGACGAGAAGCACGAGGAGCTTGTCATCGTTAAGGATATCGTTTACTACAGCCAGTGCGAGCATCATATGGCGCCGTTTTTCGGCAAGATCCATATCGGATATATCCCAAGCGGGAAGATTGCAGGACTAAGCAAATTCGCCCGGCTGGTGGAAGCGGTGACTCGCCGTCTGCAGGTACAAGAGAGAATCACTTCGGAGATCGCGGATATTATCGAAGAGGTACTGGAGCCGCACGGCTGTATGGTCGTTGTGGAAGGGGAGCACCTGTGCATGTGCGCCCGCGGCGTGAAGAAGCCGGGCAGCAAGACTGTAACCTCTGCCGTTCGGGGCCTGTTCCGCAAGGACGCGGCTTCGCGGGCCGAATTCCTTTCCCTGGTCAAAGGGTAAGGACAAGCCTTTTTCAATGGATGGTTTAAACGTACGAACAAAAAGCACCGGGCAACTCCGATGAGAGCGCCGGTGCTTTTTGTTCATGCAGCAAGGATTGCCTCATGCCTGACGGCTCAGTAAGGCAGCCACCTTAGCATACGCGCAGCGGAGAACCGCTCATTGACGTGCTCCCAGTTGACGGTATTCCACCAGGCATCGATGTACTTCGGCCGCTCGTTTTTGTACTTGAGGTAGTAGGCGTGTTCCCAGACGTCCAGCACGAGCAAAGGAATGACATCCCATTGGGATAAATTTTGATGCTTCTCCGCCTGTAAAATCTCCAGTCGATGGCTTCGCGGGCTCCATACGAGAATAGCCCAGCCTCCGCCCTCCACTTTATCCGCGGCTGAGCTAAACTGCTTCTTGAACGCTTCATAGCTGCCGAAGGACTTCTTGATCTCGGCAGCAATCGGTCCGGTGGCGGGCCCGCCGCCTCCAGGCTTCATAATGTTCCAGAATATCGTATGAAGATAATGTCCCGCACCGTTAAACGCCGCTTCGCGTTCCCAATGCTTAACAAGCGCAAAATCACCGCTTTCCCTCGCTTTGGCCAGCATGGTTTCGGCTTTATTCAATCCATCGACATAGCTCTTATGATGCTTGTCGTGGTGCAGCTTCATTGTCTCCGCATCGATATACGGCTCCAGCGCATTGTAAGCGTAGGGAAGAGGAGGCAGCTCATGTCCTCCGATCGGCACCGGCTTCAGAGCCGGTGTTCCGGGCCTGACACCCGAGGACCAGGTGCCTTCCTGTGTAGCGGTCAACTCCTCATCGCTGCTTAATCGGTGGATATAGGCTTTTTCCTCCGTATTCGGAGGTTTGTTTGCTGTTCCCTCTTCAGAGGCGGGTTCCCGAGGCCATCCGTACTCGTCCATGAATTGGCCCGAGCTGGCGGCATGAAGGACACCGATAAAGTATTCCGATTCACGAATAATGTGCATAATGACCGTTTTGATAACGGGGCTTGACCGGATCGGCTGGCTTTGTTCCATGAGGGTAAACAACTGGATGACGAATTCGCGCGATTGGCGGATAGAGATATAAAGCAGCTCCTGGATTTGAGCGGCCATATGGGGGCTGATCGGCGGATGGGAACGGACTACGGCTTCGATCAGCTGGCCGCTGACGGCCTCCGTTTGTGCAAATACACCCTCCCATTGCTGCATCAGCAAAGCAAATTGCGGCTCGAGCGTCGGAACAAGCTCACGGATGACGATCGTGTGCTCTTTCTCCTGCGTTTTCCAAAATCGGATTTCCTCCAATACCCTTAGAGGCATCAAAGTTCCGTACACATACAGCATAAAACAAAACCTCCCCGTCGTTCTGTCCTTCCGCCATTGGGCCGGTTGTACGAGAACATTGTATTCGGAGAGGTTATCGCCTATGCTATCTTGATTGGCTAAATTTTATAGGGGCAGGAGGAGCGCTGGACAGCGTTCGCAAGAAGCCCGTCGTCATTTGGAGATAGTCTTTCTTGTGAGCCCGGTAGATGAGCTCATGGCCATCGTTCTCGAGCAGCCACAGCTGGGAACCGGAATCGGCTTTTTGCTGATGATAGATGCCTTCGGCCATTTCGTAAGGGGCTTTGAGATCCTTCTTGCCGTGGATAAAGAAGATCGGCACAGCATACTGGGTTTCCTTGACTTTGGTATAAGGCATTTGATTCATGCTGACGCCATTGATTAACGGGAAGAACATATGCACCAGAGGCTGAGAGATCTTGGGCAAATTCGCTTCCTGCTTCATGTTGTGATACAGCGTATCGGGTTCCAGTACAAATGTGCTGTCCAAAATCATGCCGTCGATATCCTTGGTTTGCAGCGCCGCCTGCAAAGCCGTACCCGCCCCCATGGAGAAGCCCCATACGTAGACACGTTCTGCACCGCGGTCCTTGGCGTACTTGACTGCACCCAGCAGCTCCTGTGATTCGCGCAGCCCTCCGGTTACATTCGAATGAGGTTGAACATAACCGTAATCAAACATCACTACATTATATCCCTGATTGTACACGGCTTTGGCCAGATCATAGATCGGTACCCAAATTTCTTCGCGGTTGCCGCCGTAGCCATGAGAGAAAACGACCGTTTGCTTGGACGGCACATGGCCGGAAGCGGGAATGTACCAGCCGGATAGTTCTGATGATTCGTTCAAGCTTGGAAAGCGCACATCCTCGTAAGGAGCGCCAAAGGCAAGCGCAGGATTGGAACGCAGCGGATCAATGTGCGGCCGTGCAAGAGTCCAAGCGACATAAGCGTGAAAGGCCATGGTCAGGCTGAACAGCAAGAGCAGGATGGACATCAGTGCGATGAGCATTCCTTTGTGGCGTCGTGCAAACGAGGCGCGCTTGAGAGCGGTTTCAACCGTAGCTTGGTTTAAAGGGACGGGTGAGTAAGAGTTGGTTTCCATGATGGATCCCTCCCATCTTAAACTGAGGTTTTTAATTAAGTTTTCAGCGCAGCTGAAGGATACTATAATGGCAAGAAAGCTTCAATTGAGGAATAAATGTGTCTTCATCGAATGTATTTCGCTCATAAGCTTTTCTTATTAATTTAATATTATAGGCAACACCGCATGGAGTCAACGAAAGTCGAAAAATGTAAACAAGCTGTAATCTTTCTGTAATAGTAAGGCGTTTATTGAACGTGAAACATGGGTATATGAGATGAATTTTGGTTTATAGATATGAAAAAGAGCTCAAATACGCTATAATATATTTCAACTAGTGAAACGCATTTTCGGGGAGTGGGAAAGTAATGGAAGACGGAAAGTTAACCGTGCGCGCGGTTGAGCGTGCTTTGGATATCCTTCTTTGTTTTACGGAAGCCGAGGATTTGAGCCTGACCGAAATCTCGGGACGGGTCGGCCTGCACAAAAGTACGGTTCATCGGCTGCTCGCTTCGCTGGAGGGAAAGGGCTTCATCATTCGAAACCCCGCATCCGACCGCTACAGACTCGGATTTCGTATATGGGAGCTGTCGGCGAACCTGACGCACAGCGACGATCCGGCGCTAATTCTGCTGCCGGAGCTGGAACGTCTTCGCGATCAAGTCGGCGAGACAGTCAGCCTATATGTGCGAGACGGGATGGAGCGTGTCCGTGTTCAGGCGGTGCAGAGCAATCAAGCCATTCGCCGCGTGGCGCCGATCGGGGCAAGGCTGCCGCTGTACGTCGGCGCATCGAGCAAAATTCTTGTCGCCTTCGCCGACGTCGCAGAGCAGCACGCCCTGCTGTACGATCCGGCCTGGCCGGAGGCGGTGAGTCCGGCTGCTTATCTGGAGCAGCTGGAGGAAGTGAAGGCGTTGGGCTATGCCACCAGCGTCGAGGAGCGAGAGCCCGGCGCTGCAGCTGTGGCGGCGCCGATCTTCGGGCGTGCGCAGCGGCTGGTCGCCGCGCTCGCCATTTCGGGGCCCTCCAACCGGTTGACGTTGGAGATGATGAAAGAGCATGCGCCGGTTCTCATGGAAGCCGCCCGGCGCATGGGCAAAATGCTGAAGTAAATGAAGAAAACCTCCGGGCCTCTAGGAATAGAGGCTTCGGAGGTTTTTTACGTTCAAGGCTGATTAAGCCATGATTTGACGCAGAACCGTCTGCAGAATACCGCCGTTACGGTAGTAGTCCACATCAACGTAGCTGTCCAGACGAGCGATCACTTCAAAGCTGAAGGTAGAGCCGTCTTCACGAGTTACATTTACAGTTAATTTTTGTCCTGGCTGTACATCGTTGCTCAGGCCGACAATATCGAACGTTTCCGTACCGGTCAGGCCGAGTGTGCTCCAGCCTTGGCCATCGACGAATTGCAGCGGCAGAACGCCCATACCAACCAGGTTGGAACGGTGGATCCGCTCGAAGCTTTCAGCGATAACGGCTTTCACGCCGAGCAGGAATGTACCTTTGGCCGCCCAGTCGCGGGAGCTTCCCGTACCGTACTCTTTACCGGCGATAACCACAAGGTTCGTGCCTTGCTCTTGATACTTCATGGAAGCATCATAGATGGACATGACCTCGCCTGTCGGCAGGTAAGTGGTCACGCCTCCCTCAGTGCCCGGCGCCACTTGGTTACGGATACGGATGTTAGCGAACGTACCGCGCATCATCACTTCATGGTTACCGCGGCGGGAGCCGTACGAGTTGAAATCTTCTTTCTTCACGCCATGCTCGATCAGGTATTTACCTGCCGGGCTGTCGACTTTGATGTTACCTGCAGGCGAGATGTGGTCCGTAGTTACGGAATCGCCCATCAATGCCAGCGTTTTGGCGCCGCGGATATCCGCGATGTCGGAAAGCTGGTCGCCGACACTCGTAAAGAACGGCGGATTGGCAATATAAGTGGACTTTTCATCCCATGCGTACAGATCGCCTTCCGGAACCTGGATCGCGTTGAAGCGAGGGTTGGAACGGAACACGTCCGCATATTTTGAACGGTACAGCTCAGGGCTCATTGCGGATTGAATCGCTTCTTGAATCTCTTGAGCCGTTGGCCAAATGTCTTTCAGATATACCGGCTCGTTCTTTTGATCGTAACCGATCGGATCGTTGGCCAGGTCAATGTTCACTGTACCAGCCAAAGCGTAGGCTACAACGAGCGGCGGAGAAGCCAGGTAGTTGGCTTTGACTTGCGCGTGTACGCGGCCTTCGAAGTTCCGGTTACCGGAAAGCACGGCAGCAACGGTCATATCGTTGTCTGCAATCGCTGCGCTGACTTCGTCCGGAAGCGGACCGGAGTTACCGATACAAGTTGCGCAGCCGTAGCCTGCCACGTGGAAACCAAGCGCTTCGAGCGATTCGAGAAGACCTGCTTTTTGCAGGTAGTCGGTTACGACCAGGGAGCCTGGAGTCAAAGAGCTCTTCACATAGCCTGGTTTGCGCAGACCGCGAGCAACAGCTTTCTTCGCAACGAGACCTGCACCCAGCATAACGCTTGGGTTGGACGTATTTGTACAGGAGGTAATCGCGGCAATCACCACTGCACCTGTACCCATTTTGCTTGCTTCCCCGTTAGGATGCTTTACGTCCACCACTTCGGCGATTTTTTCGTCGGAGAGGCCGTAGCCGCCTTTTTCGATCGGGGTGCGGATAATGCTGTTGAACGATTCCTTCATGCTCGTCAGCTCTACACGGTCCTGCGGACGCTTCGGACCGGCCAAGCTCGGAACGACGGAGCCAAGGTCAAGCTCGATGGTATCGCTGAATACCGGATCCGGCGTCTCATCGGTACGGAACATGCCTTGTGCTTTATAGTAAGCTTCAACAAGCGCGATTTGCTCTTCGGTGCGGCCTGTGCCTCTCAGGTAGTTCAAGGACTCTGCGTCAACCGGGAAGAAGCCGATCGTTGCGCCGTATTCCGGTGCCATGTTGGCGACTGTAGCACGGTCTGCCAGACTGATGTTGCTCAAGCCAGGACCGTAGAACTCGACGAATTTGCCGACAACGCCCTTCTTGCGGAGTATTTGCGTAACCGTCAATGCGAGGTCTGTCGCTGTAGCGCCTTCTGCGAGTGTGCCGGTCAGCTTGAAGCCGATAACCTCAGGTGTTACAAAGTAAAGAGGCTGGCCGAGCATTCCCGCTTCCGCCTCGATTCCGCCGACGCCCCAGCCTACGATACCCAGACCGTTGATCATCGTCGTGTGGGAGTCCGTACCTACGAGGGAGTCCGGGTATACGAACGTTTCGCCGTCAACGGTTTTTGTAGCGGCTACCGATGCCAGGTACTCCAGGTTTACTTGGTGAACGATCCCCGTATCCGGAGGAACGGCACGGAAGTTGTCAAACGCGGTTTGCGCCCAACGCAGGAAACGGTAACGCTCCTCGTTGCGTTCAAATTCCACTTTCTCGTTATATTCACGCGCTTCTTTGGAGCCGAATGCGTCAACCATGACGGAGTGGTCGATAACAAGATCGACAGGCACGAGCGGATTGATGCGCTTCGGATCTCCGCCTGCACGCTTCATGGTATCTCTCATGGCTGCAAGGTCAACGACAACCGGTACGCCGGTGAAGTCCTGCAGTACGATACGTGCAGGGATGAAAGGAATTTCTTTGTTGGCGTCGCGTTCGGAAGCCCAGTTGGCGATTTGCTTTACATGTTCTTGTGTAATGGCCTTTCCGTCGAATTGACGAACGGCTGCTTCAAGCAGAACTTTAATGGAGAAAGGAAGATTGGAAATTGTTCCGTTTCCTTGCTCTTCGAACGCCGGCAGGCTGTAGTAGCTATAGGATTGGCTGCCTACACTCAGCTGCTTGCGGACTGAAAATTGGTCTTTGTTAGCCATAATCGCTAATTCCTCCTTTGAATCAATTATTCAGCTTTCTTCATCTTGTTTCATCTAGTAAAACCAGATTTCAAAATTAGCTCTAGTTACAGTATACATGCTGCGGCCCCTTTTCGTAAAGGTGGATTTAAATCATTTTTGCGCGCTTTTATGCATACGAATGGAATGAATGTTTAAAAGTTAAAAGCCTCCCGATAGGCTATTTTGATGGAAAGGGGCCAAATGCCGTGTCTTGGAAAACGATCCTGTACGACTATGTACATCATCGCAATCAAATGGACATCGATTATTCCGTAGACCCTATGCTGCCGATCGTAGAGGACGAAGCCTACCTCCATGCCCAGACCGTCCGGCTATCCCGCAGAGCGGCGACGGATAAGGATAGACATTTTACCCCGGTCAAAAGCGAAACCCGCCTTAACATATTACGGGCTTCGGAGCGCGAAGACAGGATCTTGGCCGATGTCCAGCTGCGCAGAAGCTCCACAGGCCTGATCGGCAGCTCTACTCATGAAGAACAGCGGATAGAGCAAGAGCGTGTGACGCTGTTACCCGGAGCCAACGGCTGGATCATTACTAAAATTGAGGCGCTCCAAACGGAAGCGGCGCTTCGATTAAAGCCGGCTGCTGCCGGCGGTATGATGGAGGCGGAAGACGAATTCACAGCCGTCGGTTTGATGCGGGCGCCGTCCGTGCCTTTCCTGAACCGTCAGCTGCTCCCGGAGCTCCAGCATTCCTCGGACCGGGCGGTATACAACCGCCTGGCGGCTGCTCGTTATGCGGATCAATGGTGGGATAAAGGCAACCCCGCTTACCTGACATTTGAAGTGAATTGCAGCAACTATGTTTCCCAATGCCTGTGTGCCGGAGGCGCTCCGATGAAACATACCGGCCAGAGAGATACGGGCTGGTGGTACAAAGGCCGGGTAGGCGGGCAGGAGCTTTGGAGCTTTAGTTGGGCCGTTGCCGAAAGCCTGCAGTTTTATTTGCTTACCAGCCGCTCGGGTCTTCGCGCTCAGGAGGCGTCCAGCGCGGCGGAGCTTGATTTGGGCGATGTGATTAGCTATGACTGGGACGGCGACGGCCGGTTCCAGCATACGACGGTGGTTACCGCCAAAGATGCCAACGGGATGCCGCTGGTGAACGCCAACACGGTCAGCAGCAAGCGCCGCTATTGGAGCTACACGGATTCGCCGGCGTGGACCGAACGTACGCGTTACCGGCTTTTACATATTTCTGATTCCATATAAATGCATATAAAATCAACCGTAGATTAGGTTTTGCTAATGTTGCTTTGTCCATTCACCCGAAAGGGTTTGCTTTACTGCAAAAAAGATTTGCCGGCCGCCCCGAAATGAGGCGGGCGCCGGCTGCAAGACGGAGGGAAAGTGCCTTTGTCCAGGCTTGCTTTTGCCTTGCTGCTTCCATTATGCTTAGGCTAATGAACAAGCCGAGAGGAGAGAATCTATGGGTTTTCAAACTGAATTTAATTCCGTGTGCAAATTTAAGTCCGAGCAGGAGCTGTTCGAGCTTCTCGAATACGGCCGCGGCAAAATGGTGAAGAAAGGCTTTCGCGTCTTTCCAACCGGACAGAAGGTGATAGCGTACACTCCGGATAATCAGGCGATTGCCGTCGTGAAAATCCTTGCCTCCATCGCCGAAATCAATTTTCAGGGGGATGAAGTGACGCAGGTCGAAATGGAGCTGGTTCGCAAGCTCACGGAGGAAGAAGCGCGCATTCAAACGGCATTAGCCCATGAGTTGTTTTTTGGATCAAGAGAGTAGCACGATTATGTATTAATGGAAGAAAACCGTCCTCGCCGGCGGTTTTCTTCTTTATTATCACTTTGGGGCCCGGTTGGGGAAAGCTAAAGGAAGCTGCGAATGAGGGAGTGTGATTGTGCCATGATTGTCCGTCTAGGTTACGTCGCCATGTCCATGGGAGTGAAGAATGCCTCTCCGTCCAAAACGATGACCTTTACCAGCTTCTCCAAGCTGAAAGACCGGGAAGCAGCCATACGCAAGCTTGAACGGATCGCCGCTGAGAACATTCATAATACGTTGAGGCTGTTGAAGCATAACCGGGCGCATGATATTGAAATGTATCGCTGTTCCTCCAAGCTCATCCCCTTAATCGGCCATGAGCAGCTGGGAGATTGGGATCCGATACAGAGGCTGGCGGAAGATTTTGCCGAGCTTGGAGGGTATGCGAAAGAGCATCGGATGCGCCTGAGCTTTCATCCGGATCATTTTACCGTACTGAGCACACATAGAACGGATGTTCTAAGCAATTCTTATGCGGACCTGGACCGGCACGTGAGGATGCTGGAGGCCATGGGGCTTGATCCGTCGGCCAAGTGTAATATTCATATCGGCGGGACATACGGAAATAAGGAAGCGGCCGGAAAGCGTTTTGTCGATCACTTCAAGCCTCTCCCCGAACGTATCAAAGAACGCATGACGCTCGAGAATGACGATAAGACATTCAATGCTATAGAGACGCTTGAGGTTTGCGAGAAGGTCGGCGTTCCCATGGTGCTTGACATTCACCACGATCAGGTCAACCCCGGCAGTGAGCCTGCCGATGCGCTTTGGCCTCGGATTCAATCCACCTGGACCGGACAAAAAGAACAAGAAGGCTACTCCAGTACGTCCGGACAGCGGCGGGAGCTGCCGCCAAAAATTCACGTATCCAGCCCCAAAAGCGACAAGGATCCCCGCGGTCATGCGGATTACATCGATTCGTCTTTCCTGATGTCTTTCCTGCGTGCTGTTGCCCCTATTACGCCCAGGCTCGACATTATGCTGGAAGCCAAGAGAAAAGACGATGCTTTGTTTAAGCTGATGGAATCAGTAGGAGAGGAATCCGATGTAAACGTACTTTCCCAAGCCTCTTTTGAAATGTGACCGGACCTGTCCACGGGGGGAAACGAGCTCTTGAAATATTTAGTAAAATGATATACCTTGAGTAGGGAAGAAAGTGTCCAAGCCCTATTTGATAATGGAGAGGGGAACGTGCGGATGAGTTTGCTGGAAGGTAAAAATATAGTGGTCATGGGTGTGGCTAATGACCGGAGCATCGCATGGGCGATTGCGCAGTCTTTGGCGAGCCAAGGCGCGAGATTGGTGTTTACGTACGAGAACGAACGGGTGGAGGAGCGCGTGCGCAAGCTTGCGGATACGATTCCCAATGCGGTCATGCTGCCCTGCAATGTAACGGATGATGAAGATATCGAGAAGCTGGCAGGTTCCTTGAAGGAGCATTTCGGCGTGCTCCACGGAATTGTGCACAGCATCGCTTTTGCCCGGACCGAAGAGCTTGAAGGCTTGTTCGTGAATACGAGCAGAGACGGGTTCGCACTTGCGCATGATATCAGTGCATATTCGTTGGTTGCCGTGGCGCAAAAGCTGTATCCGCTCATGACCGAGGGCGGAAGCATTATGACGATGACTTACCTCGGGGCTGAACGCGCGATGAAGAACTACAACGTGATGGGAATTGCCAAGGCTGCTCTGGAAGCCAGTGTGCGTTATTTGGCGAACGATCTGGGCCAATTCAACATTCGCGTCAACGCGATCTCCGCCGGACCGATTCGGACGCTTGCAGCTAAAGGGATTAAAGATTTCAACTCCATCCTGAAAACGGTGGAAGAGAAAGCGCCGCTTCGCCGGACGACGGAAACCGCCGAGGTTGGCGATACGGCGATGTTCCTGATGAGCCATCTGTCCCGGGGTATTACCGGTGAAGTGATTTATGTAGACAGCGGCTATCACATCGTCGGTGTGTAATACGAATCATTTGCATGAACCACCTGTTGATTTATTTGACAGGTGGTTTTTTTATGCTTTGTGGCATATGGTATTCTCGGGTAAATCGTATCAAATTTGTACTATAATATCTGGCAGCGGCGAGTACGGGAAGACGTAAGGTTTGACGGAGCGGCAAAGCTTACTTACTGCTTGACCGAGTGGCGATTATGGATAAGGGTGCGATCTTGTTTCGCGGAACGGTCAAGGAAATGCAGGAGCGGTTTCAATCGGACCTGTCTTTGGAGAGCCTGTTCTTGGAGCTGACGAATCATGAATAAGACGCTTTTGCTAACACGCATCCTGCTGAAGTACGGTGGAGGACAACTGACCGGGCTAGGCGGGAAAAAGCACAGGCTCTTACTATACGTATCCTTTTGCCGGTGCTGCTGACCTTTGTATTAAGCATGGCAGCGGGATGGCTTACTATGTATATGCAGGGCTAATCTTTCTGGCGCTCCCATCATTCCGCTTGTCTTGGCCTCTGTTGTAGCCATGATTATAATGAATTTCTCCAGCGTCGTGCGCAACAAGGACCGGTTTCGGATGCTGGCAGGAATTGCTGCGGTGGTTCTCTCCGTTGGGGGCAATATTTTATTTCAGCATTTTAATGAAGAAATCGAAAAATCCCGCACAGCTTCAAGACATGCTTCAGAGCGGTCATAACTCCTTTGTTGACTTGGCAGCCCGGGTATTCCCAAGCGTAAAGTTCGCGGCTGATGCGCTGTTGAAGGAGACATCTCTTGCAGGGCTCGCGAGTCTGGTTCTTTTCTTAAGCCTTTCTTTATTGGATTTGTCGTTCTTGGACATCGGCTGTATTTTAAAGGTATGATAGGCATTTCGGAATCATCCGCACGGCGCAAACGACTAAGCGCATCCCAGTATGATAAGCTGACGATGCAGCAGCAAAATATGAACGGTATTTTATAATATGTTAATCGGTTTATTAGCTGCCGGCCTGAGCTTTGTTCTTAAGCTGGAGCTAGGTCTGTTCTTTGCCGCGATGTTTCTTTTAGTTGTGTTAACCGGCGCCGATTTCTTATTGTATCTGCCTTCTCATGACCAAAGGGCAGAAGTGGGCTTTGAAGATAAAGGCTTAATTTACCAAAAATCACCAATCTGTCACAAACAGCCAACGTTTTTGTGAATTTCGTAGCAAATTTTTCGTATATTATCTATACTGGAAATAATCAATCCGATCACACAACTATCATCAGATTTTTTATTTATCGTATAGAAAAGGAATGATAATGGATGTCAAACCAAAATCCCATTTCCTCTGCTGTCGGAAGCAAGAGCTTTACTGCGGTTGCCATCAATACGGCATCTAAAGCTGGGGAATGGATTGTAAGTAAGCTTGGAGATTTCAACAATCTGCAGCTCAAATCCTCCGTACATGATCTGGTGACGGAAGTCGACAAGGGTGCGGAAAAGATGATCCGCAACTTGATTCAAACCCATTTCCCGCACCATGAGATTCTCGGTGAAGAAGGGGTAGCGCCAGGACCGGACGCTTCCCGAAAAGCGCTGGAGCAGGTCAGTAATGCCGAGTATTTATGGATTGTGGACCCATTGGACGGTACAACCAATTTCGTTCACGGCTTTCCTTTTTTCTCGGTATCTATCGCACTTGCCCATAAAGGTGAAGTTATTGTAGGCGTGGTATACAATCCTGTTCATAATGAATTGTATGTTGCGGAGAAAGGCAAGGGCGCCTATCTGAAGGGCAAACGGATACGTGTATCCTCCGAGGAGACGCTGAATCATAGCCTTATTGCGACGGGATTGTCGGCCGACCGGTCTCATGCGATGCCTGTGAATATGCAGGGGATTCAAGCGTTGGGTCCCAAGGTGCGGAATCTTCGCGTGGCCGGTTCGGCTGCTTTACATATGGCTTATGTAGCGGCGGGACGTTTAAGCGGCTTTTGGGAGATCGGACTTAACTCATGGGATATGGCGGCCGGGGCTATTCTTATTGAGGAATCCGGCGGCAAGGTGACGGATACGCTCGGCAATCCTTACAGCTTGAACGTTCGTCATGTGCTCGCGAGCAATGGACATATCCATGATGAGCTTGGACAAGAGCTTGCTGCGGCGAACGCGACCGGCTTTTAATAGCATTGCTATTTGGAGTATGGGGATAATCGTTTTTTGGCGCAAACCTTCGGGTTTGTGTTTTTTTTATTTTTCAGGGGTTGATTTTGATTTCGATTCATGCTATATTGTTCTTCCGGCCAACGAGGACCGGCGATGTAGAGGACAAGCAAAGAGTTGTGGCAAAAAATTCTTTTAAAAAAACTCTTGCATTGAAGTGTGTGAATGTGGTATATTAATCAAGTCGCTTTTGACGGGGTTGAGAAAACGAAGTCGAAACGGCAACTGAAATTGCCCTTTGAAAACTGAACAACGAGTGAGTGCTTTAAATAGAGAATCGTATGATTCTCGCCAGTTTTAAATTTTGAGCTATATCAGCTTTTCTTTAATGGAGAGTTTGATCCTGGCTCAGGACG
>NZ_JBVASZ010000051.1:0-22997 GCF_057814255.1 Paenibacillus sp. F024 | reverse complement strand
CTGCATGCCCTTTCAGTTGTTCCAAGCTACCGGCTCCTCTGTTCCCTTCTTATCTCGCGCTAAACTAAAGGTG
Organism: Paenibacillus sp. F024; assembly: GCF_057814255.1. Classification (NCBI taxonomy): domain Bacteria; kingdom Bacillati; phylum Bacillota; class Bacilli; order Caryophanales; family Paenibacillaceae; genus Paenibacillus; species Paenibacillus sp. F024. Next base: position 22,924 of record NZ_JBVASZ010000051.1, on the reverse strand, counting down.
AAATCCTGCGAATTCATGAGTCTGAGTGAGAAAACCAAATCATTTCGAGGGAGCGTAACAAGCACTAATTTTTTTTGTCTATATTAGTCTTTTTGTTTTGTCTGTAACGCATTATGGCAATAGGTAAATTCACCACTCCAAGAATAAAACACGATACAATAGGTATCATTTGAGGTATTGTGGGATAATTCGTTTTTCCGTCTCCGACAGGTCCTATTTTGGGTTGATGGCTATCCCACAAACCATATAAAAGACCAACTACTGGTAACAAGATACAAATTACACATGTAACTATATAAAACACATACTTGTTCAATCCTTCCCCTCCATCTGAAGTATTCAGGTTTAGGACTTCAACTCATCTCATAATTTATTCGTTTCTTACTATTGGAAGTTGCAGTGTCCTGCCCGATAGTTTAACGGAGCTACCAGCGTCGTTCCGCGGCAGCTCCATAGTATATGTGTATTCAACTCTTGTCTCCATTAGTGCAAGGCGAAACTTAGAAAAACTGGTGATGAAATAAACAAAACAGAGATGATAAGAAAAAGTTGAGTTCCCCTTTTAGGCAGTTTTTCTCTTCCCTTATCTGTGTACCACCCACTGAATTGCAGTTTATTTCTGTATAAAACAAAAATCAGAATGTATATGCCAAGAATTAAAGCCCATTCATATTTTTCATTGTATAAGCCGACTTCAGAGTAGATAGTTTTTATTAAATATCCAAAAAGTGACCCAAGAAATACCATTATTAAAATAATCCGAACTAACTCCAGTATTACTCTTAGCATAGTCACCTCTCACTTTGCGGAACCACCAGACCGACTTACTCCTTTGTTTGTCGATAATCCATATACGTTTCCATGGATTGGAAAGTTCCGCAATGAACTGGGCAGTCAGTCTAGAACTTATTTTCACAGTCCACAACTTTATTTTCTCATTACAGCCTCAAGTTCAGAGAAAACTGACTTTGTAGATCTAATTTATAAATTCAAATCACCAATATTTGCAAAATAAGCTTAAGACTAACCTTGATAAACGAAACAGAGGCAGTCCGGGACGCAGAAATGTCCTAGACTACCGCTGCTGCGTTATTCAACTTTTGTATAACTCTCGTATCATTTGTATTAAAATTAAAGCCGTCCTAGTATTTCAGGACGGCTCTTGATGTCACAAGTTCAGTTCCACACTTTTTTAACTGGTTCCACACTTTTTTATCACCAGACAATTTACCCCAAACGCCTCTCCCTACTACTCCACCGTAACGCTCTTTGCCAAGTTCCGGGGTTTGTCGACATCGTTGCCGCGGGCAAGCGATGCGTAGTAGCTCAGCAGCTGCAGCGGAACAACGGACAGCGCCGGAGTTAACAGAGGCAGTGTTGCCGGGATTGCGAACACTTCGTCGGCGGCCTTGGCAAGCTCGGTATGGCCTTCCGAATGGAGGCCGAATACATGGGCGCCGCGGGCAGTAACTTCTTTAATATTGCTCAGTGTCTTTTCGAACAATTCCTCCTGGGTCGCCAGCGCGATGACAGGGATGCCTTCTTCGATCAGGGCCAAGGTTCCGTGCTTCAGCTCTCCGGCTGCATAAGCCTCGGAATGAATGTAGGAAATCTCTTTCAGCTTCAAGGAGCCTTCCAGAGCTACGGCATAATCGAGGCCGCGGCCGATGAAGAACAGGTTCTCATGTGTCGAAATTTGCTCTGCCACGTTCTTGATCGTCTCCGATTGAGCAAGAATCTGCTCTACCTTCTCAGGCAGTTCCTTTAATCCGGCGATCACTTCGGCGATATAGGCATCATCTTGTGAACCCAGCGTTTGAGCAAGGTACAATCCGAACAGATAGAACGCGATTAACTGCGATGTATAGGCTTTGGTTGAGGCTACAGCGATCTCCTGGCCGGCCCATGTCGTGATGACATCGTCCGCTTCACGGGCAACCGAGCTGCCTACGACGTTGGTGATAGCCAACACACGCGCACCGCAGCGCTTCGCTTCACGCAATGCTGCGAGGGTATCTGCCGTTTCACCGGATTGGCTAACTACGATAACCAATGTTTCCGGTGTAATGATCGGAGCACGGTAACGGTACTCGGAGGCTACATCCGTTTCCACCGGAATACGGGCCAGCTTCTCAATCACCGTTTTACCGACAAGCCCTGCATGATATGCCGTTCCGCAGGCCACAATATGAACCTGGCGAATCGCCTTGATCTGCTGTGCCGTCATCCCAACTTCATTAAGTACGATTTTCTTACCGGACGCATCCAATCTGGAGCCCATCGTATCACGGTAAGCTTTAGGCTGCTCGTGGATTTCTTTCAGCATAAAATGATCGTATCCGGCTTTTTCTGCCGTAACGATGTCCCAATCGACATGAAATAATTCCCGGGAAATAAAATTCCCCTCAAGCGTCATTAATTCGACACCATCTCGTGTCAAAACCGCCATTTCCCCGTCATTCAAAATATACACGTTTCGCGTATATTCGAGGATGGCGGGAATGTCGGAGCCGATAAAGTTCTCGCCTTCCCCCACGCCAATGATGAGCGGGCTGGCTAAACGAACCGCAACCAGCTTATCCGGTTCATACTCGGTCAATACCCCCAAAGCAAAGGCGCCTTTCATCCGGGTGACCGCTTTTTGTACCGCTTTGACGATGTCGCCTTCATACAGGCTGGCAATCAGGTGAGAAATCACTTCGGTATCCGTTTCCGATACGAATACGTGACCTTTCTCCGTGAGCTCCTCCTTAAGCGACATGTAGTTCTCGATAATTCCGTTATGCACGACGGAAAACTTCAGGGAGTTGTCCGTATGCGGGTGCGAGTTGATATCCGATGGTTTGCCGTGAGTTGCCCAACGGGTATGTCCAATCCCGATCGTTCCGCTCAGCGGCGTTTCTCCAAGCTTGGATTCCAGGTTAGCCAGACGGCCCTTCGATTTCTTGACCTGCAGCCCTTCGGAAGTATAAACGGCTACACCGGCCGAATCATACCCGCGATATTCCAGCTTTTTCAATCCTTCAATCAATATATTTTGGGAATTACGATTCCCTACATAACCAACAATACCACACATAGAATAAGTACCTCCTACAGTATAAAACAACATAATCAACACATAATCATTTCCCTTGATCCCGTCGAATTCTTGTCGGTCCGGTCGCCCGGACGTTTTGCATTTCGACTTTGCGGTATGGATCATTTACCGGAAGGCCCCCGCCGAATGTTCGAACACCTTCACCTCGTCAACTGAACCGCCGCCTGATGCTTACCGTCTTCCGCGTTGTCCAAGAAAATTTACAAATCCCGGAAGATTCCGAGATTACCATGACCGAATGCGCAGACAAAACGCAAGACATCAGAAACAGCCAGCTCAGTTCTGGCGCTTAACTGAATAATCGCTGCGGCCCACCTTTCTCTTTAAAGTCGACATATTTCCATCTTATTCATTTTGCCAGGGATATGCAACTTAATTTTCATGGTGTTTTCATCCAATGGCTTTGATACCTGGTTAATCTATAGAAATCCAGCCTTACAATATCAGGAGCCCCTCCCGAAACCGTAAGGCTGGGTGTCAAACCTATTTAAAATGCCTGCAGAAGCAGATTTAAACCAGCTCCCGCTGAATGACTTCGGCAATTCGCTGTACGTAGGCTTCTACCTGCTCCTTATCCGGCCCTTCCGCCATGACGCGAATCAGAGACTCCGTCCCGGATGGCCGTACCAATACGCGTCCGTTGTCGCCGAGCTCTTCCTCAACCTTGCGGATCGCCGTTTCCACAGCGGTATTATCCTTCAGCTTGCTTTTATCCGCCACACGAACATTAACCAAAGTTTGGGGGTACTTACGCATAATTTGCTTCAGTTCGCTCAATTTTTTTCCAGATTGCACGACCGTGTCCATCAGCTGGAGTGCGGTCAAAATACCGTCGCCCGTTGTATTGTAATCGAGGAAAATCACATGTCCGGACTGCTCTCCGCCCAGGTTATATCCGCCTTTGCGCATTTCCTCCATAACGTAGCGGTCTCCGACAGCCGTCTTGGCCGCCTTCATACCGAACGCCTCGATGCCTTTGAAGAATCCGATGTTGCTCATTACCGTGGTGACAATCGTCTGCTGACGAAGCTTGCCCGCCTGGTTCATCGCATGACCGCAAATGCTCAGAATAAAGTCGCCGTCGACCTCTTCGCCATTCTCATCGATAGCAATCAAGCGGTCCGCATCCCCGTCAAAGGCCAGTCCGATATGCGCGCCCCGCTCCACCACCAGCTTCTGCAGCTTTTCTGGATGCGTGGAGCCGAAGCCTTCGTTAATGTTACGGCCGTTAGGCTCAGCGCCGATCGAAATCACTTCGGCACCCAGCGCCTCAAATACCTTGGGAGCCAATTCGTAGGCCGCCCCGTGAGCGCAATCGAGCACAATGCGATAGCCTTTAAAGGAAGAAGCCACCGTTGATTTCACAAAATCCAGGTACATGAATTTAGCCTGATCGTCATCCGTTACCGATCCGATATCGCCGCCTACCGGCCGCGGAAGCTCGTCCATCTCCGCATCCATCAAGCGTTCGATCTCAAGCTCCGTCTCATCAGACAGCTTAAAGCCGTCCGCTCCGAAAAACTTGATGCCATTATCCTCCACCGGATTATGGCTGGCTGAGATCATGACGCCGGCGTCGGCCTTCAATGTCCGTGTCAAATAAGCAACCGCCGGTGTCGTTACGACACCAAGACGGATCACGTTGGCGCCGATCGACAACAATCCTGCTACAAGCGCAGCCTCCAGCATCGGACCGGAAATCCGCGTATCGCGGCCGATCACAACATTCGGTCTATTCACTTCCCCGGCAAGAACAAAGCCGCCGCAGCGGCCGATTTTATATGCAAGCTCCGGCGTCAGCCCTTGGTTGGCCACCCCGCGTACGCCATCGGTTCCAAAATATTTCCCCATTGTTTTATCTCTCCTCAAGTACAATACCTTCATAAAAACGAATAATTCTTATTATCCACCAATTTCAGCACGCGGGTCAAATCGACGCTAAACCAGCTATGGTGCAGGCAAAGGATTCGCGGTGCCGGAAGGAGCCGCAGGCTCGCCCTCCTTCGCACGGATTTCGACCGTCGCTGTGACATTTTGCTGAGACCCTTTCTTCACAAAGGTCGGCAGGTTCCATGTGATCGGCACCTCATGCCGGCCCGGGGGCAAATTGCTCACATCCAGAATGGCCTGCACATCCTGAGGGGTCAGCTTGTCAATCAGTGGCGGCGCCCCCTCGACCGTGAGGCTTACTCGCCCTGATTCCGGCAGCAGCACATTCGTTTCAAAGCCGTCATTTTGCCCGATGATCGACAGCGGAATAGACTCCAACGTTTTGGATTGGGACGGCACAATGCTGATGCTTACCGTGACCTCTGCAGAATCAAGCTGCTTTACACCGCCCCGAAGCGGAATCGTCAGCGTGAATTCTTTATTTTCTTTCAGTCCGGCGAGATCCACCTGCGGCCCATCATAGAACTCAAGCCGGTCCAGCATTTCCTGGGTCCCGTAGACCGTAACCTTGTCGATGCTTTGTTGAATAGCCGAGACCGCAAAGCCCGGCGGCGGTTCGCCAACCAGCTTTACTTGCAGCGGCACCAGCTTGAATGGACTGGTGATCGGCACTTCCACTTCCACGACCGCAGGATTGATGATAGCCTCCTCAATCGCCTTACCCGCCTTGTCATAAGCAATCAGCTTCGCCTGGCTTGTGACCGGTGAATCCGCCTTATCTACATCAACATCGGCCCGAACCGACTCCACCGACTCGTATATCCGGCTCGGGACGGCTACAGTGACCTGCTTCGGCTTCACTACCGGCTGTCCCGCCCTCAATCCGACAGCCGGTGTCCCTGTCACCTGAACCGTTACCGGCATCGATTTGTTTTTCTTCTCATCGACAACTACTTTAACATACGCCGGACTGATGCTGACAGAGACATTGGATGGAAAACCGAGGGGGGTCAGCGGTACCATATGCTCCCCCTTGCCTGTGTTCGTTAAATCCAGCTCCACCGAATAGTTGGCCGAATTCAAGACGCGCTTCAGCGTAGAGCTTCTCCCTGCTATCGTAACCGTAACCTGCGCCGGTGAGATTTCCTCAATAAATAATTGATCTTCATTATACTTGGGTGTGACCGCCACATTCCCAATCGTTTCTTCCACCGTCCCCGTCCCTGTAGACCCGGGAATCGAGCCGCCGTCCATGCGTACAACGGCCCATAGCAAAATACCGATAACCAGAGCCACTACCTTGACGACATTCGTGTTGCGTAACCATTGATCCATCTTACCGCCGCCTCCATTTCCAAATGGGGCTCTTTTCCTTCGTCTTCGTCTTCGGCTTTAATTCCTCAAACAGCTTGGCAAGAAGCGCGTCCTCTTTAATATCCCGCAGGACATGCCCGTTCATGGCCAGCGATACCTGACCCGTTTCTTCGGATACAATGACGCACACGGCATCCGATACTTCACTCATGCCGATCGCCGCGCGGTGACGCGTCCCGAGCTCCTTGCTGATAAAAGGATTCTCCGACAACGGCAAATAACAGCCCGCCGCCATCAGCTTGGATTTGCTGATAATGACAGCCCCGTCATGCAGCGGCGTATTAGGAATGAAAATATTAATGAGCAGCTCCGAGCTGATCTGTGATTCAAGCTGAATGCCCGATTCCACATAATCGTTCAGTCCTGTCTCCCGTTCAAATACAATCAGCGCCCCGATCTTTCGCCGCGCCATATATTGTACAGCTCTCAACACCTCATTGATCCGCCGGTTGATATCCTGATCTTCCTCCACGTTCGTACGGCTGAAGAGCTTGCCGCGTCCAAGCTGCTCAAGCGCCCTGCGAAGCTCCGGCTGGAAGATGATAATGACACCCACAAGCCCGAAGGTGAACATCTGGTTCATCATCCACTGAAGTGTGTTCAGCTTGAACCAGGAGCTGAGCGCCCAGGTCACCACAACCACGAGAATCCCCTTAAGCAGCTGAATCGCCCGTGTTCCTCTAACCAGTAGAATCAACTTGTAAATAACATAACTGACAATCAATATATCTATAATGTCTGTTATTCCAATGTCTGTAATCCAATCCATCGCGTCTGCCCCCAACCTTACCGCGGTGTTATCTTTCTATTGTTATCCCCTTCCTTAAATCATACCATATTTACAGCAAAAAACCCTCCCTTTCGACCATGGATTAGGAAGGTTTTATAATAATTAGGTCTGTTGAACTATTTTGAGCCTGATACGAGCGTGAACCATTGGTTCATTTTGTACAGCACCCAGCTGAACGCTTCGTCAATCTCTTTAATTTGTCCGGAGATATGCGCCGTTGAGGCTAAATTCACCGACCCGTCGATAACAACGATATTGCCTTCAATATCACCGTCAACTTTAAGCTCTCCGTTCTCGACCGTTAAATCCCCTGCCACTTTCTTACCTTCGGGTACATAGACCGTACTCCCTTGGATGACGACCGATTGCAGATCATTTCCTTTAACAAGCAGCTCCCGATCATCGTTCCATGAAGAGACAAAGACCGACATCACCACGAGAAAAAACACAGCCGCCACCGATGCCGCCGGATGCCTGCGAACCCATTGGTACCATGGATGGTATTCCCGAACCGGGGGCAACGCTTGCATCACCCGTTCCGTGAGACCCTCCGGCACCGGCTGCGGGGGCACGGCGTGGACAAGCGCTTCTACCTTCTCGTATTGTTGAAGACACCGCCGGCATGCTTCGCAAACCAGCACATGCTCCTTTAGCGCCGCCGACTCCCTTCGATCCAATCCCCCGTCCAAATACTCATGCAGCAAAGGGAGGGCTTCCTTACAGTCCATCATAAGCCACTCCTTTCTTCTTTCCTACGCAGCTTGTGCAATACATTACGCATGAATGGAGCAGATGTTTCAAAAAACTTATAAAACCTGCTCTAATTTTTTTCTCAAAAATTCCCTGCCGCGGTGCAAGCGTGTTTTGATGGTCGTTACCGGCATCGAAAGCACTTCGCTAATCTCTTGTAAAGACAAGTCCTGTAAATATCTTAAGATGACGACCGCCTTATATTTCTCCGGCAGAGTCTCTATACTTTGGCGAATCTGCGATTGCGTCTCCGACAGAAGCACCTGCTGATCGGGCGTTTCCTCGCTGCTTGCCAGCGTGGAGTACCAGTCGGTACCATCCCCGTCGCCCATCTCCGCATCCAAAGAATAATTGACCTTGCGTTTGCGGAGGCGGTCGATGCAAAGATTCGTTCCGATCCGGTAAATCCAGGTGGAAAATTTTTGCTCCTCGTCATACCGATCCAGGTTGGTATATACCCGTAAGAATGTCTCTTGCACAATCTCCTCCGCCTCATGCCGATTTTGCAGCATCCGGTAAGCGAGATGATAAATTTTTTCCTTATAAAGCTCCACCAATTCGGCAAAAGCCGCTCGATCTCCCCCGCGGGCAAGCTTGGCGAGCCGGGTGTCCAGTTGATTCACCTACCTACCTCCAACTCCGAATCGGACCCTGTCACACCTGTGCCGCGTTCGGATTCTTCAAAGACAGCTAATCTCTTAGCGATCACGATCCTTGCAATTCATAAAAAGCATACCAAATCCTTCCCCCCGCTGTATAGTCTTCTGCAAAAGAAGGGCCGGTCATCAAGAACCGAGCCTTCGAATCTGACGATGCTTTAACGACATTGAAAAAAATCCGGGAAGCTTGGCCATGCCAAGTCCCGGATTGTACACCTTTCTTCATCAGCCCGTATTGCGAAGTCCTGCGGCAATACCGTTAATCGTCAACAGCACCTCGCGCAGCAGCGAGTCATCATCTCCCTGCTCCCGCAGCGAGCGAAGCTCCGACAAGAGACCCACCTGCATATAGCTCAGCGGATCGACGTAAGGGTTGCGCAAGCGAATCGACTCTTGAATCACAGGCACATTGTCGAGAATTTCCTGTTGGCCTGTGATCTGCAAAATAAGCTCCGAGGCTTGACGGTATTCGTCTTCAATCAGCTTAAAAATGCGTTCGGCAATCGCCTGATCATGGAGCATGCTGCTGTATTCTTTAGCAATTTGCAGGTCGGCCTTAGCCAGCGCCATCTGAAGGTTATCGATCAGCGAGCGGAAGAACGACCAGTTCTGATACATATCCTGCATGACTTTCAAATTTTCCGGATTTTCTTGATAGAAGCTGTTCAATCCGTAACCTGAAGCGTACCAGGCCGGAAGCAAATACCGGCTCTGCGTCCACGCAAACACCCACGGGATCGCTCTGAGATCCTCGAAACGGTCGCTGTTTTTCCGTTTGGACGGGCGGGAGCCGATATTCAGCTCGCCAATCTCCGGAAGCGGCGTCGATTCCTTGAAGAACGTTAAGAAATCCGGATCCCGGAAGATCAAATCCTGATACTTCTGCTGCGCCTTCTCGGAAATCCCGAGCATAATTTCTTCCCAGCCCTGCTCCGCGTCGTTGGTTGGCGGATTCTTCGCCCATAAGGCGCTTGTGATGAGCGCGGAGGTCGCTTGCTCGAGACTGCGGTATGCAATGCCCTTCATCGAATAACGCGAGGAGAGCACCTCGCCCTGCTCCGTAATCTTGATGCCTCCGCCGACCGTATCTGCCGGCTGCGCCAGGATGCTGCGGTTCAGCGGCATACCCCCGCGGCCCAAAGCGCCGCCGCGGCCATGGAAAAACTTCAGCTTTACGCCGAACGGCTTGGCTGCAGCCGTAATGCTGCGCAGCGCCACACGCAGCTCCCAGTTGGCGGTAATCACGCCGCCGTCCTTGTTGCTGTCGGAGTAACCGAGCATGATTTCCTGCAAATGGTTCGTGCTGTTCAAGCTGTTCCGGTATGCCGGAATTTGGAACAGCGTCGTCATAATGTCAGGCGCCGCATGCAGGTCGTCAATCGTCTCGAACAGAGGAACGGACTGCAGCGTGCAGGTAATCGAGCCGTCGGCTTCATGCAGATACAGCCCCGCTTCTTTACCGAAAACAAGCACCTCCAGAAGATCGCTGGCCCCCTGCGTCATACTGATCAAGTAGCTGGATATGCAGTTCCGTCCGAATTCCTGCTGTGCTTTGCGGATCACACGGTATACGTCCAGGCACTCCTGTGTCGATTCGGTATACTGCAGGTAAGGCGATGTAATCGGTCTGGGATCATTCAGTATGCCTGTCAGCAGTTCGATTTTTTGCGTTTCCGTCAAAGCGCCGTAATCCGGACAAATGCTCATCTTGGCCAAAATCTCCGTCATGGCCGCTTCATGCTCCTTGCTGTGCTGCCGGACATCCAAGGCAACAAGATGGAAGCCGAACAGTTCAACTTGGCGGATGATTTTGCGCAGATACGTATCGGCGATAAAATCGGCATAATGATTGCGCAGGCTGCGTTCCATCACCAGCAAATCATTCATAAGCTCGGACGGGTTGTTATATTTTTGATCTTCCGCAATATTCGCGTCGGCCGTATTTCGAATTTTTTGAATCATGTATTTCACTTTAATGCGGTACGGCTCATTTTGATTACGCCACACCACACCTGGAGGAAGAGTAACGTTCTCCCGGTCCTTTTGAATGGAATCCAGCAGTTCTTCCGTTACATTAACGATATTCTTGCTGAAGCTCATATGCCGCATAAGTCCGGACAGCTGCTCTTCGTATTTCTTCAGGACCAGATTCCGGTGCATCGTGAGCGTTTGCCACGTAATCTTGGAAGTTACGGACGGATTGCCGTCACGGTCGCCGCCGATCCAGGAACCGAATTTCAGGTACGTCGGAACGTGCCACGACGCTTCCGGATAATATTTTTGCAGGCAGCGCTCCAGCTCCTGGTATACCTGGGGAAGCACGTCGAACAAGGTTTCGTCAAAATAATACAGGCCGTTTTTAACCTCGTCGATGACCGTAGGCTTACGGTCCCGCAGCTCATCGGTCTGCCAAAGGGTAATGACTTCTCCGAGCAGATTCTCCCTCAGCTGCTCCCGTTCACGGAACGACAGGTTCGGGTTGTCCAGTTCCATGACGTCGCTGGCAATGCGCTTATGAATATCGAGCACCGCGCGGCGGGTAGCCTCCGTCGGATGCGCGGTCATGACCAGCTCCAGCGAGATGCCCTGAATCATTTCCCGCACCTCGTCAAAGCCGATGCCGAGATTTTTCAGCGCGCGAACCGAATCCTCGATCGATCCGGGCTGCACGTTCTCTCCTGCCGTACGCTCATAGTCGCGCTTGCGGCGAATACGGTGATTTTGCTCCGCAATATTAATTAATTGGAAGTAAATGGCAAAAGCGCGAATGACCTGATACCGGATTTCCGGCTCCAAGCCTTTCATCGTGTCTTTGAGCTCTGCAACCATTTCCGGTGAATATTCGGCACGCAGCGATTTACTCATTTCTCTGATTCTCTCTACAATGGTAAACAGCTCATTTCCGCTCTGATGCACAAGCACTTCGCCCAAAATATGCCCGAGAAACCTTACGTCTCTGCGCAGCAAATTGTTGGACGTGTTTTTATTGGTCAAACCAGTTGATTCCGACATGAGTCATCCTCCATCCTACCAATGCAAATCATAACCACTATTTTAACACATCCGCGCTCAACCATGTAGTCCGAATATTCGGTAATTCGAACCTATAAATTGACATCATTGCCGGATTGAGGACTCCCGGTTGCAATAACAGGTGCAATGAATGGAAGTAAAGGCAATCTTATCTTTCTCTAGAAAAAGCAAGGTTATGTTCAAATTAAAAAAACAAAAATAATGTCAGCAAGCCTTGAGCTATCCCGGCCGATGTTGTTCCGACGCTGATTATCATATGAAAAACCTGAGCCGTTAAGCCTGCCGGAGGCCAGTTTTGGGGTCCCTGTTTAGATTCCCGGAACGCAGGTTAATAGGTTGATAAACCGGCCTATGGTCGAAGGAGCTGACGCTATGCTAAGAGAATGCTTTTATCACGTTTCTCACAGCAATTGGGCTTATGCCTATGCCCGTGATACCGTACATCTTCGGGTTCGCACCAAACGCGGCGATGTGGAGCAAATCCATGCGGTTACGGGAGACAAATACGATTGGGATCGCACCTATGCGGAATGCCCGATGATGAAAACCGCTTCGGATGACTGGTTCGATTATTGGGAGGCGCATATCAAACCGGCCTACCGCAGGGTTTCTTACGGATTCCGCATGAGAGCGGGCGAGGAAACCGCGTGGATGATTGAAACCGGAATTTACGATGAACAGCCCTATCCCCCCGGAGGATACTACGATTTTCCCTATATCCACGAAATCGATACGCATTCCGCACCGGAATGGGCGAAATCGGCCGTCTTTTACCAAATTTTCCCTGACCGTTTCGCCAACGGCAATCCCGACAATGATCCGGAAGGAACCGAGGTATGGGGAGGCCAACCGACACCGGATAACAACTTCGGCGGGGATCTGCAGGGGATCATCGATCATCTGGACTACATAGAAGATTTGGGCGTCAACGCGCTATATCTTACGCCGATTTTCCGTTCCCCGTCCAATCACAAATACGATACGCTGGATTACAAAAAGGTGGATCCGCAGTTTGGCGATATCGACACCTTAAAAGATTTGGTAGATGCCTGCCACGAACGGGGAATTCGCGTGGTGCTGGATGCCGTGTTCAACCACTGCAGCGTGGATTTTCCTCCGTTTCAGGATCTGGTTAAGAACGGTGAGGATTCTATGTATGTCGACTGGTTTCATGTACGCGAATATCCGCTGGAGGTCAAAGACGGCATTCCCACTTATGATACGTTCGGATTTTTCGAGCATATGCCTAAATTCAACACCGCGAACCCGGAAGTAAAGAGATACTTGCTGGATGTCGCCGAATACTGGGTCAAAGAAGTCCAAATCGACGGATGGAGGCTCGACGTAGCCAACGAGATCGATCACCAGTTTTGGCGCGACTTCCGCAAGGTGGTAAAAACGGCTAACCCCGAAGCTTACATCGTCGGTGAAGTGTGGAACGACTCCATGAAATGGCTTCTCGGTGATCAATTTGATTCGGTGATGAATTACCCCTTCTCCTCCAAAGTATTGGAGTTCTTCTCCGGCTCCCACATCGATGGGTATACCTTTTCAAGCAGCATGGGCTTCCTGCTTATGCGTTATCCGCAGCAAACCAACGAGGTGATCTTCAATCTATTATGCAGCCATGATACCCCCCGTATCCTGACCAGCGTCGGTGAAGACAAGAGGCGGCTCAAGCTTTGTGTCGTGTTTCTGTTGACTTATATGGGGACTCCCTGCATCTTTTACGGGGACGAAATCGGGCTAAGCGGCGGTAATGATCCGGATTGCCGCAAGTGCATGGAGTGGGATCAGGATAAACAGGACAATGAGCTGTACGACTTCTATAAGCTGATGATCGCGCTGCGCAAGGAATACGACGTCCTCCGCAAGGGCAGATTCCGTTTCCTAAAGGCCGATCCCGGCGATTCGCGGATTATTTACGAGCGGATCGATGATTCAATGCATTTTACCGTATGGATGAATAACACGGAGGAAGAGACGATACTGACTCATCCGATGGAAACGAGCGATTGGAAGGATGCGCTCTCGGGCGAGGATGTGTACCCCGAGGACGGGATGATGAACATTAAGCTCGACCCGCTCGGGTACCGCATTTTGTATCGCTCGCTTTAAAGCTTCATCCCCGGCAGCGACAGGTAAAAGGAAGTGGAGTGGTCCTCGTGCTGCAAAGCCGTTGGTTTCGTATCGGCGTGGGTCTGATCCTGCTGCTGATCATCATTAATTTATTCATCCGGATCAGCTTTCTCTTGACGCCGATTTACACCATGGTCAAAATGCTGTTGATCCCGTTTGCTGCGGCCGGCTTCTTTTACTACCTGCTGCGGCCGCTGGTCTTCCTCTGGGAACGCCGGGGGATGAGGCGTAAAGAAGCGGTACTGCTGATCTATGTGGTCCTGACCGCAGTGACGGCACTGCTCATTATCGGCCTGGGTCCCATGCTTCAGAGTCAGTTAAATCTCTTTCTGTATAATATGCCTGAGCTTCTCGAAGGGCTGCGCGTACAGCTGGAGCATTTCCAAGAGAACCGTTTTCTTTCCGCTTTCTTTCCGTCGGACGGCTTTAACCTGACAGAAAGAGTTTCGGAATGGGTAAGCCGCAGCATCGCCATCGCCACGGCTTACATGACGGGATTACTAAGCCTTGTGACAAGCACGCTCCTCATCCTGACAGCGATTCCCGTCATCTTGTATTATTGGCTGACAGAGGGGCATAAGGCCAAGAGATCGCTTTTGGACTGGCTTCCGGAGAAAGTCGATAGGACGGCGGAGGAGCTGCTGACGGAGATCGATACCCTCTTGGGGGATTATACGAAGGGTCGTATCGTGGTCTGTCTACTGGTAGGAGTGATGGTCTATATCGGATTTTTTTTCATCGATCTTCCCTATCCGATGCTGCTGGCCCTGTTCGCCATGGTCATGAACCTGATTCCTCTCATTGGACCGATCATCGGTACGGTGCCAAGCTTTATCGTCGCATTCACAGAATCCTCCGCCATGGCCTTGTGGGTTGTCGTCATCGTTGTGATCGCTAAGCTGGCGGAGAATATATTGGTGTCGCCTCAAGTATTCGGTACCCGGATGGATCTTCACCCGTTAACCGTGCTTCTGCTGTTGATTATATCCGCCGAAGTCGCGGGAATCCTCGGTATGCTGTTTGTCATACCGGTATATATGGTAATTAAAATGGTGTGGCTTCGCTTCAGGCCGAAGCTGCGTACGAATATGGAGGGAGAAATCAAATGAATTCAAATGCAGCGTCAACGGTTGGTAAATATAGAAGGCTCGAAGGTAAAACCGCTCTTGTCACGGGCGGGGGTTCGGGCATCGGCAAAGCCTCCGCTCTGCTGCTAAGCGAACACGGAGCCAAGGTGTGCATCTTGGGAAGAACCGGGGCTGAGCTTGACGAAACAAAAAAACAAATCGAAGCCCAAGGGGGCAATGCTATAGCGATCGTCGCGGACCTCTCGGTGCCAAGCGACATGGAGGCTGCCGTTAAGCAAGCCGCACAGCACTGGGGACGGCTCGATATCGTTTGCGCCAACGCCGGCATCAACGGCGTCATGACCTCGATCGAGGACATGGAAGTGGCCGATTGGCAGCAGGTGGTGGACATTAATCTGAGAGGCACCTTCCTCACCGTAAAGTATGCGATTCCCCACATGAAAACAAATGGCGGCAGTATAATCATCACAAGCTCCATCAACGGAAATCGCGTATTCTCTAACTTTGGCTTCAGCACTTACAGCACCACCAAGGCCGGTCAAGTCGCCTTTATGAAGATGGCCGCCCTGGAGCTGGCGCAGTACGGGATTCGCGTCAACGCCATATGCCCCGGGGCGATTGAAACCAACATCGACGCCAGCACGCATAAGCGTCCGGCGCTGGAGGAGATTCGCATTCCGGTCGAATTCCCGGAGGGCGACCAACCGCTTGCCCGGGGGCCGGGCTCTTCAGAGCAGGTAGCGGATCTGGTGCTGTTCCTGGCCGGCAAAGAATCTTCCCACATTTCAGGCACCGAAATATACATCGACGGCGTTGAATCGCTGCTTCGGGGATAATCAAAGGGCTGCCCCTCTTAAAGGGCAGCCCTTTGCAGCCTTCATCGTCAGACGCTCCCTACCTTGGACAAGGACGGATTGGGTATATAATTCCTCCCTTTTGTAAATTTAGGCAATACATCGGCATGGGCATCCAATAATTCTTGGGTCATAGCCCAGATTTCATCCAAGGACAATACGGACGAGGTATGCGGGTCGAGCATCACCGCTTGATATACGTAATCTATATTGCCTGTGAGCACCGCTTCAACCGTAAGCTGCTGAACATTAATATTCGTCATGTTCATCGCTGCAAGCTGCGGCGGAAGCTCCCCCACATAGCAGGGCTGTATGCCACCCTTGTTTACCAGGCAGGGAACCTCCACGCATGCATTTTGCGGCAGGTTGGCAATGAGACCGGTATTGAGGACATTCCCCCAAATCACCCGATCGGCACCCGTTTCAATGGAATGGATAATCGGAGCGCCGTATTCATGGCTTGTATCCGTTTCAAACGATTCGCCGTTCTCGATTTTCCGCCTGGTTTCCTCAAATCGCAGCAGGTTTCGCTCGCTTCTGCGGATGTACTCGTCAATCGGAATATCAAAGCGCTGAATCAAATCATCCCGCTTATTGAAATAAGGCGTATACTCGGACATATGCTCACTGGATTCGGTCACAAAATAGTTCAGCCGCCGCATCATTTCGAAGCGGACCTTGTCTTTGGCGAAGATCTCCTCTTGCTCCATCGCCTGAAAGAGCTTGGGGTACAAATCCTCCCCCTTCCGCTTGAGCTCCAGGAACCATGCCATATGGTTAATGCCGGCCACCTTGTAATCCAGCTCTTCTACCGGAATGTTAAGATAGGAAGCCAGATCGTCGGCCGTATTCTGGACACTGTGACACAGCCCGACCGCCTTGACGGAGCTCGCCTTCGCTACGGCCAGCATCAGCATCGCCATGGGGTTCGTATAGTTAAGCAAGAGAGCGTCAGGACAGACCTCTTCCATTTCACGGCAGAAATCGAGCATGATCGGTGCTGTACGCAGGGTTCTGGACACGCCGCCAATCCCCAGCGTATCGGCGATGGTCTGCTTTATACCGTATTTTCTCGGGATCTCAAAATCCTTTAAGGTCGCCTCATGCATGCCCACCTGGATGAGGTTCAGCACATAATCTGCGCCCGTTAAGGCAGCCCTGCGGTCGAGCGTTGCTTCGACCCGCCCTCGATTGCCATGCTGCTCCACCAATTTTCCAGCCATTTGCTCTGCGGTCTTCAAGCGGATCGGATGAATATCGGTTAAGCTGAAGGTGGTGTCCGAAAGCTCGGGAAACGATAAAATATCCGTAATCAATCGTTTTGCGAAAACTACGCTTCCCGCTCCCACAATCGTAATCTTAGCCATGGTAGTTCCTCCCGTAATCATGATATTCTCTCTCCTATGCTTGCCTATTCTTTTGTTCCTGAACTGACCATTCCTTGAACAAAGTAACGCTGGAACAGCAGGAATACAATCATGATCGGAATGATGGACAGCAGTGTCAGACACATGGTCATCGTCCAATCGATGTAATGCTCCCCTTTGACCATCGCCAGGCCCAGTTGCACGGTGTACATGCTCTTCTCGGAGACGGCGATCAGCGGCCAAATCAGATCGTTCCATCTCCACATAAAGGTGAAAATGACCAGTACCGCGATCAAAGGCTTCACGTTAGGCAGGATAATCCGGTTAAAGATTTTGAACTCGCCCGCACCGTCAATTCTCGCTGCTTCAATAAGGGAGTCGGGAATGTTCATAATGTACTGCCTTGCAAGGAAAAGACCGAACGCCTCCGCGCCCCGCGGAACGATGAGTCCCGTGTAGGTATTGATCCAATCCAACTCCTTCAAGATATAGAAGTTGGGCACCATAATGATTTGCGTAGGGATCATCAGGGTGCTCAAAACCATCATAAAAAGCGCCGTTTTTCCAACAAAGTTATATTTAGCAAAAGCATAGCCGGCCAAACAGTTAATGAAGACCGTCATGACGACAGAGAAGACAGCGACAATCAAGCTGTTCCCAACGTAGCCCATGAACGGCGCGGCATTCAGCGCATCCCCGAAATTGCTCCACATCAGCTTATCCGGAATGAGATGTATCCTGCTTCCGGCCGCTTCCGCAGGCGTTTTTAGTGCGGTGGAAAGCATCCAGATAAAAGGAAGCAAAAACAAGGCGGCCGAAGTGCAAAGAACGAGAAAGATCACACTGGTTTTCCATGAGCTCCGATTCAACTTGGGGATCGCCGGGGTTAGGATGAACCTTTTTTTGTAGCCGGTTGCTTCATGCGCTTTCATCCTTTTTCCCTCCCCAATCTTAATTGAATCGCAGCCAAGACCATCATGATCAGGAACAGCACCGCACCGAGCGCCGACCCGTATCCCATATCTCCTTCAACGAATGCTTTCTGGAAAATATACTGAACAATCACCGTCGTCGAATGACCGGGTCCGCCATTTGTCATGGTGTAGATCAGGTCGAATACCATAAACCCGTAAATGACGGAAATAACCAGCACAAATGTCGTGGTATGTCTTAGCAAAGGCAAGGTTACATACCAAAATTTCTGCCATGCGTTCGCACCGTCGATCTCCGCCGCTTCATACAGGGAGTCGGGAATGGCCTGTAGGCCTGCCAAGTAAATGACCAAACAATAGCCGGTACGCACCCAAAGCGTCGTAATGATCACAGCCGGCATAGCCCAGGCGGTAGAGGAAAGCCAGTTGACGCCCCCGATGCCCACAGACTGCAGCAGATGATTAAACAGACCGTAGTTCGGATTATACATCCATGACCAAATTAAGCCTGTAGCCACCAGCGAAACCACGACAGGAGCGAAAAAGACGCCCCGAAAGAATGCCCGCAGGGGGATCTTGCGATTGAGCAGAATCGCCCCGGCCAAGCCTAGAGCCATACTGAAGGGAACGGTGCCGATCGTATAGTAGAGGGTATTCCACAGCGAAATCCAGAATACATGGTCCGTCAGCAGCTGATAATAGTTGCTTAGGCCCACAAAATCGGGCTTCCCCAGGATCGTCCACTTGTGAAAGCTGATATAAAATGTAAATAAAATCGGAAAAATCATAAACACAAAGAACAAGAGGATATTCGGAGTAATAAATAGGTAAGGTGCTATTTTTATCGACCGTTTTTGATACCAATTGATCAGACCAGGCACCGTTAGCCCCCCTATCCATTTTTACATCATGAACTATTTAGCGCCTAAAATATCATTAACCTTTTTATTCAATGCTTGGGCCGTTTGTTCGGGAGATATGCCTTGGGCGAACAAGCCTTCCAACGCATCGGCCAGCGCTTGATTAAGCTTGGCGAAGCTGGTCAGGGTTACCGTATTCGCCATCGCTTTAGGCACGGTTTTGGATTGTTCTATAAATTTATTTATTATCGCCGGTTCTTTCACGCTATAATTGAACGGTCCTTCAATATCCGTACGTCCCGGCAGGAACAAGCCTTTCTCAACGAACTTCTTCATGTTTTCCTTTTCACCCACGAAGGCCAAGAATTTCTTGGCCGCTTCCGGATGCTTGCTGTTCACCGGGATTGTTAACGCATTGCCGCCCAGATCTGAGGCCATGGACTTCTTGCGCGGCATAAAGGTTACTCCCCACTCGTAATCCTTCATTTCCTTCTCCCACCTTGGAATCATCCAGTTCCCGTTGATGAGCAAACCAGCTTTACCCGTCGTAAACAGAAGGTTATAATCATCAGTTCCCTTCATGCTGTTTCCTTGAGACATATGGTTTTTGAACATCATCTGCAGAAATCGCAAGGTTTCAATGGCTTCGGGCGTCTCTACGTTACCCCGCTTTAAATCCTCCGTTACAAGGGAAGCCCCGTTCTGGAAGAAATAAGGCAATGTACGATAAGCCGATGAGGCCGTCCAGTTGGAAGCAATCCCGTATGTAGCCAACTTTTGGTCCTGAAGCTTCTTGGCGACATCCAACAGTTCCTCCCAGGTCCAGGCTTCCTCGATTTTGTCCGGGGCTTTGATACCTAGCTTATCCAGATAGGTTTTATTATAAAAAACGGCTAACGTATCCGTATGATGAGGCAGGCCGTATATCTTGTCCTTAAATGTAACCGCTGTCAAAAGACTTTGATTAAAATTCCCCTTATCCTTAGCGAACGTATCCGACACATCCAGCAAGGCATCCTGGCTGGCGAATTCTCCGATCTTCTGGTATTGGACCCGGAACACATCCGGCGCATTGTTTCCGGCAATTCTCGTTTGGATTTTTGTGTAGTAATCCCCCTGATTCGGAGGCGGTACCTGCTGGGCATTGACTTTGATATCGGGGTGCTTCGCTTCAAAATCGGCGACCAGATTTTTAAAGCCATCCTCTTCCCCGCCAGCGCTTGCCCAATAAACAAATTCAATCGTTTCCTTAGCGCCTGATGCCTGCCCGTCCGCTTTCGGATCCCCGCTGCTTTGCGGGGGCGCTGTTTTCTCAGCCGCACAACCGGTCAGCACGGCCATAGACAAGGCCGTAGTTAACCCGCCATAAACCAATTTGCGAAAAGTCGTTTCCATAGATCCTCACCTTTCACCACATTAGTTAACCCCTGAACCTTTGCACCAAAACGTGCTGCAAGTAAAGCAAACCCCTGTAGTCCAACAGCCTTACGATAGGATGCATCACCCCTTTCAAGTCACAACAGCTATTTCGATGAATACCCGCAGCTCTCACGAACGACTAGCCTCGTCGGAAGAAAGCTCGCCATCGGCAGCGGTAAAGATCCTTCGATCCGTTGGATGAACAATTTGACCGCTATTCTGCCCAGCTCTTCTTTATCCACTTTAACCGTGGTCAACGGCGGGTGCATAAATTGAGACATTTCGATATCGTCAAAGGATGCCACGGCTATATCTCCGGGGATCGACAATCCGGCTTCCTGTATAGCCCGATACGCTCCCAGAGCCATCTGGTCACTGGCCGTAAATAAAGCGGTAGGACGATCCTTGGCCATAAGTATTTGCTTCATCGCCTCATATCCGCCGCCGATCGTAAACTGCCCATCAGCTATCCACTCTTGACGAAGTGCAACCCCTTGGTGCTCCAAGGCATGCTTATAGCCCAAAAATCGTCCTTCGTTTTCTAAGGAAACGGTCGATTGGAAAGAACTCGAACCGATATATGCAATCTTCCTGTGCCCCAAATGCAACAGATGATTTACACTCTGACTTGCTCCCTTTTCAAAATCAACGGTGACGTAATCGATATCCAATTCAGGGGTACCCCCGACACTAATGATGTAATGCACTTTTTTAGACAATCGGTCTAAAAGCTCGGTACTAGTTGCTATGCATATGATTCCGTAATCGTTGGCTTGAATTTCGTCCATGATACTCATATGGCTTAAATCCTGAGCGTCATAGGTAAAGCCTAAAGTATATCCCTGATCCAGCAATTCCCGTTCCAATCCGTAAATCAACTCGGAGAAATAAGGATCATGGTATTTATCTTTCATCTTGTTAATAATTAATCCGATTTTCTTTTCTGAAATTTTCTTGCGAATTTGTTCTATTTTTTTCACGCGTTTATAGCCTAAGTCTTCAGCAACCTTGAGAATGCGCAAATGTACCGCATCCTCCGCTCCATTCGAGCCTTCGTTCAGTACCCTAGAAACCGTAGAAATGGATACATTGACCTTCTCAGCGATATCTTTAAGCGTTACTTTCATAGTTCCCCCTAATAGCACAAATTTTCATATTTTTTCCTCTATTTACTGGAATTATATTCTACAATTTGAAAATTATCAACAAAATTTTCTTATATCTCTTGCAAAATAAATGAAATTTTTCATACACTCAACGAAAAATCCAAAGTAATGCAAAAAAAGCTTCCGATCGATAACGATCGGAAGCTTTTTTTGCATTACGTAAGCGGGTGATGGGAATCGAACCCACGCTACCAGCTTGGAAGGCTGGAGTTCTACCATTGAACTACACCCGCATCAATTTATGGTCGGGACGACACGATTTGAACATGCGACCCCCTGGTCCCAAACCAGGTGCTCTACCAAGCTGAGCTACGTCCCGTAACACTATGGCGTGCCCTGAGAGATGCGGCCTTTCAGGCCGACTGCGATGTTATCCTATCGAAGCTTATGCTCCGACGAACTCCACCGTTCTCATCTAACTCAGTTCACTTGTTTTACTACGTGCCCTGAGAGATTCGAACTCCCGACCTTTTGATTCGTAGTCAAACGCTCTATCCAGCTGAGCTAAGGGCACATATTTATAATGGAGCGGAAGACGGGATTCGAACCCGCGACCCTCGCCTTGGCAAGGCGATGCTCTACCCCTGAGCCACTTCCGCACTGACTGGCGGGATGCTTGTTCATCCCTCAACAGCGACAAGAATTAATATATCAGTTTTTGAAGAGAAATGCAAATGTTTTTTTTAACTTTTTTTAAATGAGGTAAACAACCGGGACGGATGGGATTATGTACTGAAAACAGAATGGAAATGACGGCTCTTGGACAGAATAGCATTATTCTTTTCAAGGAGAGAGCTATTGATGAAAAATGTGGCTATTTTTGTTCATGCAAGCGAAAAGGAACTGGGAAGAGCGGTTCATGGACTGCTGTATACGGAGGAAATCAATGCCGCAGGAGGTCAAGTAAAGCTCATCTTCGACGGTGAGGGAACATTGTGGATCGGCCGCTTTGAAGACGCAAGCCATCCGTTCAACCCGCTGTATAAAAAAATCAAAGCCTTGGGTGTTATCGAGGCTTGCGATTACTGTGCCGGAGCATTTGGAGCCAAGGAGGACATTCAAAAAGCAAGCATCGCAGCGTCAAAAGACTTTGAAGGTCATGCGAGCATCGCCAAGCTCATTTCAGAGGATTATCAAATCATTACATTGTAATGCTGCGCGGTAGAAAAAGCCCTTGGATAGTTGATCTGTCCAAGGGCTTTGATATGAGTATCGATTAATCCATGTGTACCAATACTCTGTTGTTTTCAACCGATACATCGTATACTTTCACTCTGTATCTGTCCGGGTCGACCAGCGCTTTGCCGGTCTTCACATCGAACTCCCAGCCGTGCCACGGGCAGGTCAGGATTTCGCCTTCTCTGCCGTAAATATATTCATGCGGCTTGGACTCCAGCGTCGTTCCCGTGAATTTCCCTTTGCACAGCTCGACCTGCTGGTGCGGACATACGTTGCGGATCGCATAGTATTCTGTGCCGCTGTAGTATACTCCGATGCTTTTGC
>NZ_JBVASZ010000050.1:0-24288 GCF_057814255.1 Paenibacillus sp. F024 | reverse complement strand
CCCATGGATTTGGGGGTGGCATAATTAGACTGGTTAGTAATGAGGAGTGTGGCGGGAAGGGATCCTCGTATATTTGAGCGAAAAGTAAAAATATTATCTATTGACTGAATATTGGGAACGCTTTATTATTAGTTTACGGTCGACAGATTACAGAAAACTGTAGACGTGAATGGAGGGGATCGTCAATAGAGAACCCTTGGTATAAACAAATATAACTGCAAAGGACTTCTTATGAATCAAGCTTAGAAAACTCATTTTGCCGGAGGTTTTGGAGTTGTAAAAGGTTAGATAAAGCTGAAAGCGGATTCTGTCGACTTTGTTTCCGTACACGGTTTTGCAGGCAAAATTTCGTGGTCTATCAAATGTAAATGGGGGTTTAGTCATGAAAAAATGGAAAAAAAGCTTAGGTTTTACCGGAATGACACTTTTGCTCTCTATGAGCGTATTGGCCGGGTGTGGTGGAAATCAGGCGGCGAAATCCCAGACGGATACTAATGGAAGCGCATCCAAGTCTGCCGAAGCCTCGCAGACCTCGTCGAAGGATGCGGCAAAAACAAACTTTACTAAGGAAAACCCAGGGGTTATCCGTCTAGCTCATCAGCTGGTGCCCGATTCCCAGTTGAACAAAACGATGATCAAGTTTAAGGAAGTAGTGGAAACCAAATCCGAAGGGCGCTTGAAGGTGGAGATTTACCCGTCGGGCCAGTTGTTTTCCGAGAAGGAAGTACCTGCCCAGATTCAAAAAGGTACGCTTGAAATGGGGATGGCTTCCGCTTCTTTGTGGTCCGGAATCTCTCCGGTCGCGGGGATCTTTGATATCCCTTATTTGATTGAAAATTACGAACAAGCTCATCAAGTCATCGATGGAGAGATCGGCAAGGTCGTTACGGAAGAAATGCAAAAGGTTGGGGCTAAACCGATTATTTATCCGGACTATGGACTGGTTGGCATGAGCACCAATAAAATTCCTTCCGGAGACGGTACCAAGCCGGAACATTATAAAGGCTTGAAGGTTCGCGTACTCGGTAAAATGACCGCCACAGTCATGCAAAACATGGGGGCGGCACCTGTATTCATGGGAGGCAACGAAGTGTATCTGGCGCTTCAGAAAGGAACGGTAGACGCAGCCTTAACCGGATTAACGACGATGGCGGAACGAAAATACTACGATGTTCAAAAAACTCTAGTGTTAAATAAGCTGGCTAACTTGCAATTTATTGCGTCGATCAGCACCAAATTTTATGATTCCTTACCTCAAGATTTACAAAAAGCGATCGATGAAGCGGGAATTGAGGCAAAGGAATACAGCCGGAGCATTTTCCCTGAAGAAGAAAAGAAAGCGATTGAAGAGTTGAGTGCCCATATGAATGTGATCGAAATTAAAGACCTAACTCCATGGAAGGATCTAAATAAAGAAGCTAAAGAAAGCTACATAAAGCAGACCGGCGACACCGGGAAGAAGCTGCTGGAGATTGCAGAGCAGATTAGTAAAAAATAATTATTAAGCAAGCAGGGGGGGCTTGGCGCCCCCCTGTTTTCAGAAGGAGGCGGTAAGATTGATGAGTACTTACGTTCGCTATGTTAACAAATTAAGTGAATATATGGGATATGTTTCTGCAGTGTTTATATTAATTATAGCGGGAAGCATCACCTATGACGTTACGGTTCGCGCATTATTTAATTCCCCGACCATTTGGGTATATGAGGTTACCATTTATTTGACCATTGCCAGCGTCATGTTTGGGGCAGCCTATGCGCTTCAGACAAACAGCCACATTCAAGTGGATATGCTGATCAATCAATTATCGCCTCTAATGAAAAAAATTTTCGATATCATCACTTCGACTCTGGGTACAGTATTATTTGCGTTGATTACGGTTAAAGGAATCCACATGGTTATGGAAACCTACGAAATGAACCATTTATCGATAACACTCTTGGAAACTCCAATGTATATCCCGCAAATGAGCATCCCCATCGGCAGTGCGCTGCTTACACTCCAATTTATCGCGCGAATCATAGTCGCAGCGGACTTTCAAAGGATAGGAGAGGCAAATTAATATGATGGCAGCGGTTGTAGGTATTTTGTTTTCTTTACTTGTGATCGGAACCCCGGTAGCATTTGCCTTGGCCATCGCGGGCGTACTCGGAATTATCGTTAGCAATGGATGGGAAATGGGAACCGCCGTTATTCCGGACTTGATTTACAAGTATCTGGATAGCGACGTCATGCTGGCGGTCCCTCTGTATGTCATGATGGGGCAAATCCTATTAACCGGAGGAGTAGGCAGACGATTGTATGATTTTGCAGGGTCATGGGTACGGCATTGGCCCGGGGGACTAGGAATTGCTACGGTTATTACGTGTGCGATTTTTGCCGCCATCTCCGGAGCGAGCATGACCACAGCTTTGACTGTAGGTTTGATCGCCATACCCGAACTGCTGAGAAGGGGATATGACAAAAAGCTGGTTCTTGGACTGGTGGCAGCTGGCGGCTCGCTGGGCATTCTGATTCCTCCCAGTATTCCGATGATGCTCTACGGTTTCATCACCCAAGAATCTGTCAGTAAATTGTTTATTGCAGGCATCGTTCCGGGGATTCTCCTTGCGATATTGTTCGCTATCTATGTGGTGATTAAATCCTGGGACCGCAGGGAAGAAAAGGCCAAGTGGAAAGAAAGGCTGGAAAGCACGAAGGCTTGTCTGGGCGGTCTTGCCATCCCCTTGCTGGTTGTCGGCGGTATTTATTTGGGATGGTTTACCCCTACCGAATCGGCAGCAGTCGGTGTAATCCTTGCCCTTATCGTCTGCTTGTTTGGTTATAGATCGATTGCGTTCAAGGATTTCGGCGATATTTTTCGTAGTACCGTGAATACTTCAGCCATGATCATGACCGTTGTGGTAGGTGCCGGGCTATTCGGCCAACTGTTGACGGAAAGTCAGATTCCACAAAGATTAACGGAATTTATGGTCGGTCAAAACATTTCCAGCGGTATGTTTATCTTTTTAGTCATGGCACTGTTTATCGTTCTCGGCATGTTCCTGGACATCATCTCCATTGTATTGATCGTTATGCCGATCATAACGCCGGTGTTACTTCAAATGGATGTAGACTTGGTTTGGTTCTGTATCTTAGCCATTGTTAATTTGGAATTGGGAGTCATTACTCCTCCAGTGGGGTTGAACCTGTTCGCCATTCAGGGGGTTTCCAAAGAGCCGATGATTGTTGTCATCCGTGGTGTTATACCGTTTATCTTCATTATTTTAATCTTTTTGGTCATTATTGCGTTGATACCGCAAATTTCCACATGGCTGCCCAATCTAATGAAATAATGTAGGAGAGGGGTTTTCATAATGAAGGAAAAAGCTTTAAAAGGCTTAAAAGTGCTGGAAATGGGTCAGTTGATAGCTGGCCCTTTCGCCGGCCGTCTATTTGCTGACTTCGGAGCAGAGGTCATTAAAGTAGAAAGTCCGCAAGAAGGGGATCCCATTCGATATTGGCGCGTCGTTGAAAACGGAACAAGCTTATGGTGGTATGTACAATCGCGAAATAAAAAATCGATAACGATCGATTTACGCCAGTCCGAAGGCCAAGAAATGATTCGGGATTTGGTAAAAGACATCGATATTCTCATTGAAAACTTTCGGCCGGGAACCATGGAAAAATGGGGGTTAGGTTATGAGCAGCTAAAAGAAATCAATCCGGGCCTGATCATGATCCGTATCAGCGGTTATGGCCAGGACGGCCCGTACAGGGATAAGCCGGGATTCGGCTCAATCGGGGAGGCCATGGGAGGCTTGCGTTATTTGACGGGTTATCCCGACCGTCCGCCGACGCGGGTGGGAATCAGCATTGGCGACTCCATTTCTTCTCTTTATGCGGTTATCGGAGCGATGATGGCTGTTTATCATCGTGACGTTAAAGGAACGGGCCAGGGACAGTTTGTCGACGTTGCTTTATATGAATCCGTATTCAGCTTCATGGAAGGGATGCTGCCGGAATACGATCGAACCGGACTTATACGGGAACGTACAGGAAGCAAGCTGCCCGGCATTACTCCATCCAATACGTATTTGTGCAAGGATGGAAAATATGTGGTCATCGGCGCCAATGGGGACGGCATTTTCAAACGGTTGATGGTTTCGATCGGATATCCGGAGCTTGCTGAAGATCCGCGTTATCATAATAACGCTGCCCGTTCAGAGCACGCCGAGTTCTTGGATTCCATTATCGAAGAGTGGACCAATAGCAAGACTTTGGCAGAAGTGTTGGAAGCTCTCGACGAGGCCAAGGTACCTGCCGGCTCTATTTACTCCATTGAAGATATTGTTGCGGACCCTCACTACCAGGCAAGGGAAATGATTCGAGAGGTTGAAGTCGAGGGGATCGGCAAGTTAAAGGTGCCGGGGATTGTACCGAAGCTGAGCGAAACACCGGGTAATTTGGATTGGATTGGTCCTAAGCTGGGTGAACATACGGAGGAAGTGCTTAGCCAGGCATTACTTTATGGTCCTGAGAAGATCGAGCGATTGAAGGCTATGGGAATCATAGCTCCTTTGAAAAAGACGAATGAAACAAAGCTGTAGTTTGAGGTGGCGAGCTGTTTTATGGGAGCAACTATTTTTTCATCTTATCCTGTCGACGGTAGACGGTAAACTAAGTGATTAAAAAATGAGAGGAGTTGTTACTCATGGGAATGACCATGGCGGAAAAAATTTTATCCAGAGCTTCTGGGAAAAAGGAAGTGAGGGGAGGAGAAATTGTTTGGGTTCAGGTCGATATAGCCATGATGCATGATTT
Organism: Paenibacillus sp. F024; assembly: GCF_057814255.1. NCBI lineage: Bacteria > Bacillati > Bacillota > Bacilli > Caryophanales > Paenibacillaceae > Paenibacillus > Paenibacillus sp. F024. The sequence goes on along the minus strand of NZ_JBVASZ010000050.1, from coordinate 19,487 downwards.
GTTGGGCCCCCGTCTCATTGACCGGGGATTTAGAAAACTGGGAGGAACATTATTCGATAAGGAGAAAGTGGTTGTTGTATCGGATCACTGTACCCCACCGGCTACCGTGCAGCAGGCGGATATTTTGAAATATACTAGAGATTGGGCAAGAGAATTTGATTTGCCGCATTATTATGAGTTTGAAGGTCCCTGCCACCAGGTCATTGTTGAGCATGGCCATGTGATTCCCGGTAAAGTAATCCTAGGAACCGATTCTCATACTTGTATGGCCGGCGGAATGGGAGCTTTTGCTACAGGAATCGGTTCAACAGAAATGATCGGAGTTCTTCTTACCGGAGAGACATGGCTGAAAGTGCCGGAATCGATCAAAGTGAATTGGGAGGGACGGATTCCTGCGGGAGTTTACTCGAAAGACGTGATGTTAAAGACGATTAAGGACATTGGACATGCCGGGGCTACCTATCAAGCTTTAGAATTTGCAGGCAGCGCCATTAGCGGGATGTCTATAGATGAAAGACTTGTCCTATCCAATATGGCGGTCGAGGCAGGAGCTAAGACCGGAATGATCGAGCCGGATGAGAAGGTCGTCCGATATCTGAAGGATAGGGGAGTGACGGATATAGAGCTGATCCAAAGTGATGCGGATGCCTATTATATCAGGGAATTGACTTATGATGCCTCCGAGCTGGAACCTCAGGTTGCGTGCCCGCATGAAATTGATAATGTTCATCCCGTATCTTCTGTTGAGGGAACGCCTGTGGATCAAGTATATTTAGGCTCCTGCACCAATGGCCGCATCAGTGATTTGCGTATTGCCGCTCAAATATTGAAGGGAAAGAAAATCTCCAAGCAGATTCGCTGTCTTGTTGTGCCGGCTTCCCAAGCGGTCTGGATGCAAGCCAATAAGGAGGGGATTCTTGATATTTTGACGGAAGCAGGCTGTATCGTAAACATGCCCTCCTGCGGTGCCTGCGGCGGATTTACCAGCGGAGTCATCGGGGCGGGAGAAGTAGTCATATCGTCTTCGAACCGTAATTTCAGGGGGCGCATGGGGAGTCCGTCCGGTGAAATATATATTGGTTCTCCTGCAACTGTGGCGGCAACAGCCATCGAAGGAAAAATTGCGGATCCGAGAAAATATATCCAAAAGGAGATGTTGATTTAATGTCAGCCATCATTAGGGGACGCGTCTGGAAGTATGGGGACAACATCAATACGGATATTATTTCGCCCGGCCAATATATGAGCTTATCCATCGAACAGCAGGCAGAGCACGCAATGGAAGCCATAGATCCGGAGTTCGCCAAGAAAATCCGACCGGGAGATATCATTGTCGCAGGAAGCAATTTCGGTTCCGGCTCGAGCCGGGAAACGGCTCCGCTGGTTCTGAAGCATTTGCAGGCGGGAGCCATTGTAAGTCATTTTTTTGCCAGGATTTTTTACCGGAATGCCATCAACATCGGTCTGCCTGTTGTAGAAATGGGGAATACCTCTGAGATTGATGAAGGAGATGAAATCGAAATCGATCTGTTGGCGGGAGTGATAAGAAATCTAACGAAATCGATTGAATATGAGAGCACAAAATTGCCGGAGCATTTAGTGGAAATGGTATCCCTGGGGGGGCTTGAGCCTTATTTGGCTAAGCGGATGGGGATGAATCCATAAGGAGGGATTCCAGGCTATGAATCTGCCCAAACGAGTGGAAATTATAGAGGTCGGTCCGCGTGACGGGCTTCAAAATGAAGCCAATTTTATCGCTACGGAGAACAAAGTGCAATTGATCAATGCCCTCTCGCAAACGGGCATCAAACGGATGGAGGCGACCTCCTTTGTTCATCCTGTCCACTTGCCGCAAATGAAGGATGCAGCACAGGTGCTGGAGAAAATGGAGCAAAAGGAAGACGTTCAATATATGGCGCTTATTCCGAATGAAAAAGGCTATGAGCGCGCCCGCCAATCGAATATCGATGCTGTAGCTCTGGTTGTAGGGGCAAGTAATGCTTTTAATCAAAAAAATGTGCGCATGACGCGGGATGAATCGATGCTCCGGCTGCAGAATGTCGTGCAGCAGGCCAAAGCGGAAGGCGTCTTTGTCCGATTTGATATCGCCACCTCGTTTTGGTGTCCTTATGAAGGGAAGGTAGATCCGAAAGACGTGTTGGATATGTTGAAGCCATTGGAGACATGGCATGTGGATGAAATCGTGATATGCGATACCATTGGCCGGGCTAATCCAAGACAGGTCTATGAGTTGTTATCCAAAATACTGGATCGATCGCCTCGTGCGAAAATAGCGGCCCACTTCCATGATACCTATGGATTGGCCCAGGCCAATGTGTTTGCGGCCTTGCAGGCCGGAGTGGCTGCTTTTGACAGCTCCATCGGAGGATTGGGAGGCTGTCCGTTTGCCCCGGGAGCAGCGGGAAACGGTGCAACCGAGGATTTAGTCATGATGCTGCACGAGATGGGGATTGAGACAGGAGTGGATACCGATAAGCTGCTGGCCTGCGTAGAGCTGGTGAAGCCGTTGACTGAACGGCAGCTTACAGGTCACCTTCATAAGGTGAAAAAATGAGCATTGCAATGGTGTTTTCATCTATAATTTGTTCATTTCATGCGGGAAGCCTCCTATCCGGAAAATCAAATCCGAGCTAAAATAGTTTTTAGGAGCAGGCAGCTTAGTTTTAGCTGTTGATTCTAACTGATTTCAATTCCCGAGGGAGTGAGGCTGATTTAATGGGCGAATTACTGGCAGTGATATCCCTCATTATGTTTTCCAGCAATGTCATTTTAACTAAATTCGCTTCCGAGAAGCTGGAAATTCATTTAGGATTTTTGATCTCAGTGATGACGAACGTGATTGTCTCTTCTCTGCTGCTGCTCATCCAGTTTTCCGTGTCAGGACAAGCGTTGGATTGGAACAGTACCGGCTTTATTTTTTTTCTGCTAACGGGTTTCTTTAATATATTTTTGGGTCGATGGGCTTTCTTTGATGCGATTGTGAAGCTGGGGCCTGCCAAAGCCAGTTCGTTTCAAGTGAGCAATCCTTTATTTACTTTTATCATTGCTGTATTCTTTTTGGGTGAACATTTAACCGGGACAGACTTGATTTCTATTTTTCTTGCTTTACTCGGGCTATTCTTTGTTAGTTATGTTCCGCGCGTTTTCTTAAAAGAACGGGATGAACAAGGGCTTATTCCCGGCAGAGAGAAACGTTCCGGTCTTTATAGGATCCTTCAATCCGGCATATGGTTAGCCTTGATAAGTGCGATGTCTTACGGAATCGGCAATGTATTTCGAGGGATGGCCGTACAACAGTGGAATCAGCCTATATTAGGCGCATTGATTGGATCGGCATTGGGGATGCTGCTGCATATCTTAACCAGTACAAATCGCTCCCGTTTTTTGGCTCAAATCAAAGAATCGAATCGGACGGGAGTCATTCTTTATATTCTTTGCGGTTTTTTTACTACACTAGCTCATATTTCGGTCATTGCTTCCATGAGATATATTCCGATCTCGGTTGCCAACCTGATTTTTATGTCCACACCGGTTCTGGTCATTCCTTTCAGCTACTTTTTCCTGAAAAATAAGGAAGGGATTACAATCCGGAATATGATTGGGAGCGCTATGGTATTGATTGGAATAGGGATGTTAATTCTGCTTTAGGATCATCATTCATTTAATAAAGGAGATAGGAGACATTTAAGTTTTTTTCGATATGGGATCCCATCGCGTCCTCAGCTTTTTCCGCGTTTCTTTCTAATAGGGCATTATAAATCTCAACATGTTCATCAATAAAGGTCAAAAAGTTTTGGTAAAAGTTCCGTATAATACAGTTTCTTACGTAGTATACCTTAGCTTTAATGATTTCCATTAATTGAATAAGTTCATGGTTATGTGAGGCCTCGACGATGATATCATGAAACTGTTGATCCAGCTTGCTTATTTCGCTTGTATTATTGCTGGATAATGCCGCCTTTGTTTGTTCTATGATAGCAGCAAGCTGTGCCAGTTGTTCCTTTGATATATGCTTAGCGGCTAGACTGGCGGATAAGGACTCCAAGCTTTGCCGGCATTGAAAAATTTCCATAATATCTTTGGATGTTGGGTTGAAAACTTGGACAAATCCCTCTTTTTGAACCAAAAGTCCATCCTGGATCAGCATTCTGATCGCTTCCCGGACAGGAGCTCTGCTTACCCCGAGCGCATCAGCCAGCTTTACCTCTATCAAACGTTCACCAGGTTCAAATTCCCCTTCCAACAGCATTTTTTTGACAGCTTGATACACTTGATGATGAAGGGGGGGAGATTTTATAATTTCCGGCATGTCTAATCCTCCTAGTAGTATATATAGAAAGTACCATATCCGATGAAGAAAGTAAAAAGGAGGTAATTAGGTTGGAGGATCATGGGGTGTTAAGTCGATGGAAAGAAAAAACGGTAAATAGCCACCGCTCCGTATATTGCAAAGTAGAGGGTGAAAAAAATTAAAAAGCCGATCAAGGTGCGCTTGGTCTGTCTGATTTGGATTTGTAATATCAGCTTCTTCAATTTCTCTTCTTTGTTTTTATCTTGATCATGATCCATGCAGATTTCTCCTCCATTTATATGTCAATTAAATTCATCAATAGTCGAGTAGAACGGACTGTAAATAACGTTACGTTGCATCGAACAGGAAATCAAGCGAATAACGGGAAAAGATGGATTTAATTCGATTGCAGCTGCCCGAGTGATCAAATAAAGAGGAATTGCTCCATCTAATTTCGACGGTTTACTTTGAAATCCCCGAAAGCAGTTGTTTTTACAGCATGTTTTCCATTTAAATGTACATAAACAAAGAGCGCAGGCAATATGAGAAGCAGGTTTTCCTTTTAAAAGATGGTAGAGCCTTATTGCAGGGGGAGCACTCCGCCACTCGAACATGCTAACGTTGATTCAGGATCGTTCTACTAGTTATTACCGTATGGCCCCCTTTTTAATACGATTTGACAGTCCTTATAAAAGATGTTATTTGTAAAGAATATATAAAATCCTGATAGACAGGATTTAAAGAGCAAAGGGTGAGAAGGATGGAACAGATCTCAAAATCAGCCCCCCTTCATAATCAAGTATATGATATTTTAATTAATACACTCTTGGAAGGCGAGTATGCTCCGGGCGAAAGAATTGTTGAAACAAAGCTCGCGGATAAATTCGGGGTCAGCAGAGCCCCTGTGCGCGAAGCTATACGAATGGTCATAAAAGATGGACTTATTGTTCAAAACGGCAACTTCCTTTATGTGTATCAAACTACAATCCAAGATATTATTAATGTTTACCAATGCCGCAGCAGTCTGGAATCCCTTGCTGCAAGGTTGGCGGCAAAGCATATTACCAATGACCAGCTTCAGCATTTATCCAATAATATTATAGAAACGAGAGCTGCATTAAAGGATAAAGCTGTCAATGAAGTTGTTCGACTGAATACCGAATTTCATGACCTCATTGTTCTTGGCTCCCAGAATGAACAATTGGTGCAGTTAATGGGAGGCATACGGAAAAAGGTTTTGTATATGCGAAACAGTGTATTTCGTCATTTCTATCGCAAGGATCAATATTTAGATGAGCACGAATTGATATATAAAGCGATTGAACAGAAGAATGAACAAAAAGCAGAAGAAGAAATGAAAATTCATATTAACAACGATTTGCTTGCTCTTAAATCCTTGTATAGTGAAAAGTTTAAATAAGATGATCCCAAGGACTTCGCATAGTTCCGTTAAACTTAAAAAAATGCTCATATTCACAGCCTGTCCACCATATGGTTATAACAATGGAAATTTGAATTGAAATTCTGACCATACGGAGGACAAGAAGATGAGAATTGCCGTTGGAGGAGATCATGCGGGTTTCCCGTTAAAGGGAACGGTGATATCCGCTTTGCAAAGCATGGGTCATGAAGTGACGGATTTCGGATCGTATGACAGTCAACCGGTTGACTTCCCGGATATTACCCGAAAGGTATGTGCGGCCGTGCTCTCAGGCGAGGCGCAGCGGGCCGTTATGGTATGCGGCACGGGGGTAGGAGCTTGCATCGCGGCCAATAAAATTCCGGGCATCCGTGCGTCCGTCTGCCACGATATCTATTCGGCACATCAGTGTGTAGAGCACGATGATGTGAACGTCATGTGTGTAGGGGCACAAATTATCGGCCCTGTGCTCGTAGTAGAGCTGCTCGAACGGTTTATAAAAGCGGAGTTCAGCACGGCAGAGGAGTTTCGGCGAAGAGTTGAAAAACTGCATGAGATGGAACGGGAGCATGCGGCGCAAGCTCAGAAGTCCTCCGAGTAAGGGCTGGAGCTTGCGATAGACACACAAATGCACTTGGATACTTACATCATAGCAAATCCATCGGTAGCAAGCAGCGATTATCCCTGCCGTTGAAGGCGGGGCGGTCGCAGCTTGCGATTTTTTATTCCCAATCGTATTGATTTATGACGAAGTCCTTTGTAAAATGATAACTGTAAACTTGTCAACAAGTTAACGAAATATTCTCATATGAAGGGAAAAAGATGAAAACTGACTTTCCAGCCTCCTTATTGGAAGGACTGCCTTTAGGCGAGAAAATGGCCAATGAACTCCGAATTCAAATCATAAGCGGAAAATTGGAAAAAGGCTCCGTATGGTCTGAGAATCAGATCGCCGCCGATTTTGGCACAAGCAGGGGTCCCGTTCGGGATGCCTTGAAAGCCCTTTCAAACGAAGGGCTGATCCGGTTGGAACGCATGGGAGTTGTGATTCTCGGTTTAACTCCGGAGGATATGCAGGAAATTTATGATGTCCGCATTCTGATCGAGGGATTCGTGCTGGAGCGTCTGTCTCATGATTTCAATGAGAGCAGAAGAAATACGCTGCTTCATATCATTGACAAGATGGAATTGGCGGCAAGGCATAACGACGATGTCGATTTCTCCCGCTATGATATGGAATTTCATGAAACGATGATCCGTTACTGCAATCATCAAAGAATTTTCCGCTTATGGAACGGCATTCGCCATATTATTTTCGCCGCTTTGCTGGTAGCTACCAAAAACCGGTTTGCACAGGCCGTCGAGGGAGTGCCTCAGCTGATCCATCAGCATCGTTCCATCGTGGACGCGATTACTGAAGGGGGGCGGGAGCATATCCAGCGTGTGGCCAAAGACCATTATACGGAGGCTTTTCAGACCGTGTCACAAAGCCTGTTCGATTTTGAATCGCCACAATGATCGCGATAAGGATTGACCATTCGCAGACGGAAGGATGAACGATATGAGAGCCGGCATTTATTTGGGAGAAAAGAAAGTGGAATTAGGACAATTACCGGTGCCTGAGCCCTCCCACGGAGAAGCGTTGATTCGCGTCCTGGCGGGAGGAATATGCGGTACGGATATGATGATTTATGCCGGGAAGCATCCTCGGGCCCAAGCGCCTCTTGCTTTAGGGCATGAATTTTGCGGCTTGATCGAGAAGGTTGTCGGCGAGAGCTCCTTTCAGCCCGGGGAGCGCGTTGTCATTGAACCCACGCTCAGCTGCGGGGAATGCGAAGCTTGCTTGGCCGGACAAACCCACGTATGCAAAACGCTTCGTCTCATCGGAATCGATAAAGACGGCGGCTTTGCCGAGTATGCCAAGGTGCCTGTTCATCGGCTGCACCGGTATCCGGAGCATTTATCCGATAGTCTGGCGGCGCTTACCGAGCCTTTAGCCGTAGCCGTCCATACGGTCCGCCGTTCCAATGTGAAAATCGGCGATGACGTCGTCATCATCGGCTGCGGTCCGATCGGCTTGCTGGTCGGCATGATTGCCCGGCACAGCGGGGCGGGAAGGGTTATCGTTACCGATGTGAGCCCTTATCGGCTAGCGAAAGCGCAGGAGCTCGGGTTCATTACCCTCGATGCCAAGCAGGCGGATATTACCCAGGAAATCAAAAGCTTAACCGGCGGCAAAGGCGCCGATGTCGTGTTTGAAGTCGCAGGAACGCCCGTTACCGCGAAGCAGATGACCGAGGTGGCCAAAATTCAGGGCCAAATTGTCGTGGTCAGCTTATTTAAACAGCCGCCGACGGTCGATTTGTCCGCCATGCATTTTAAAGAGCTCTCCTTGATTACGACACGCTGCTACAGCAGAACTGATTTTCAAACGGCCATTGCGCTTATGGCAGGTAATCAGGTGAATCTTTCCGTTCTAATCTCCCATGAGCTGCCGCTTGAACGGATTGCGGAAGGATTTGCGTGGATGGAAAATCCCGAAGAGGCTTTAAAAATTATTATTCGACCATAAACCCTATTGGAGGACGAATCATGATTCTGGATGTATTTCGGTTGGATGGCCAAGTGGCGGCGGTTACCGGTACGACCAGAGGCATCGGATATGCGATGGCTCTGGCCTTGGCGGAAGCGGGGGCGGATATTGCTCTCCTGCAGCGGTCTTTAGAACAAACGCAATTAAAAGAGGAAATCGAACGTCTCGGCAGAAAATGCACGATCATTCCATGCGATATGACGAACCCGGACCATGTGAAAAATGCCGTTCCTTCCGTTGTATCCGCTTTCGGAAAGATCGATATCCTGGTGAATAACGCTGGAATCCAGCGCAGATCTCCCGCTGTAGACTTTCCCGAAGCCGATTGGGACGACGTGATCAACGTCAATCTCAAGGCGGTATGGCTGCTGTGCCAGCAGGCCGGACGCTATATGGTCCCGCAGCAGAGAGGAAAAATCATCAACATTGCCTCCCTGCTTTCCTTCCAGGGCGGGTTTACCGTACCTGCATACGCTGCGGCCAAAGGCGGAGTAGCCCAATTAACCAAGGCGTTGTCCAACGAATGGGCGCGGCACCATGTGAATGTGAATGCGATTGCCCCCGGATACATTGCTACAGAGATGAACACGGCATTAATACAAGACGATACCAGAAGCCGTCAAATTATGGAACGAATTCCGGCCGGCCGATGGGGCTTGCCGGACGATTTTAAGGGCAGTATTGTTTTCCTTGCCTCCGGCGCTTCCGATTATATTCACGGGCAACTGTTAACGGTTGACGGCGGATGGATGGGAAGATAATAAATCATCAATAGCGTCTGCAACAAACCTTTCAAAGAGCGAGGCTCTGCGAAAGGTTTTCTTTTTGCTTGAGGAACCTCCGGCCCTGCAGGAACGACACATAAGACAAGCTTTCTTCAACATACATTGAAGTAAAGGATGACAAGGGTGGGGGCGATCAGATGAACTTTACCTTCCATGAGGTAGACGGAGATAAGCCTATATCCGGTTGGATTGCCGTAAGGGTGGTGGAATTGGCCAGAACCAAGTACGGTATAGATGTGCAGGTATCCGTGAATGGTGCGGCATATGCCGCATGCTCGCCTTCTGATGAGCCCTTTACCCCGAATTCAAGCCTGGAGGGACACTCATGCAGCAGGATAAAATAAAATGCGCGATTTATGCAAGGGTAAGTACGGATCAGCAGGGGGATTCGATTGAGAATCAAATCAGCCAGTGTCAGGAATATATCAGCCGTTTGGGCCAAGAGTACGATTATACCGATATTATCCATTATCGGGATGAGGCGGTTTCGGGCTATTATACCAGTGTGTTTGACCGTGCCGAAATGAAACGGGCCATACAGGATGCCAGAAATCGCCGGTTTCAATTATTGGTTTTCAAGGAAGTCAGCCGTGTGGGGCGTGACAAGCAGGAGAATCCGGCGATTATCGGGATGTTTGAGCAGTACGGAGTTCGGGTTGTGGCCATTAATGATAATTATGATTCGCTCAATAAAGATAACATCACATTTGATATTTTGTCTGTATTATCCGAGCAGGAGAGCAAGAAAATATCGGCTCGGGTCAGCAGCGCCAGAAAGCAGAAGGCGCGCAGGGGACAGTGGGGAGGAGAGCCTCCCATTGGCTATCGAGTCAACAAGGAAACAAAGAAGCTCGAGATCGACCACGAATGGAAGGATATTCCGATCCTTGTGTTTGACCTGTATGTACATCAAGGTCTCGGCACCTTTAAAGTAGCCGAATATTTGAACCAAAAGGGGTTCCGGACCAAAAACGGCAATCTGTGGAGCCGAGAGAGTGTGAACAAGCTGCTGCGCAATCCGGCCTACGCCGGCCATGTGGTTTATGGGACAAGGCGTAATCAGCTGCAGCGGGCATATGATGACAGCGGGAAAATGACGAAGAAGAAGGTGCAGCTGAAAACCGATAAAAGCGAGTGGCAAATCGTAGAGAACGCTCATGAGGCATTCATTGATAAGGATACGTTTCACGCTGCACAGCGTATTCTATCTTCCAAAAGTCATCAGCGTGCGCCGCGGCGGGCCTACCATCCGCTTACCGGAATTTTAACCTGCGGTAAATGCCAACAGGGCATGATTTGTCAAAAACGAACTCACAAAGGCAAGGAGTATCGTTATTACATCTGCAAAACATACCATAAGTTCGGCCGGGAGGTTTGCCCGCAAGCGAATGTAAATGCCGATGAGCTGGAGGCGGCGGTCCTTCGCCTTATACGCAGCCGGCTGGACAAGCTGCCTAACGATTGGTTCGTGCTTACCGTCAATAAAGAGAAAGATATGGAGCGGCTGCTGCAGGAGATGAAGATAAAGCGGCATAAAAGAGAAAAGTGGAGGAAAGATCAGATCGATATATTTCAGCAAAGGTCGCTCTTCGATGCGGAAACCTATCAGCAGCAAATGCTCGATATGAAAAGTCAGATCCAGCGGCTTGAAGAAGAAATCGTCTTATTGGAGAAGCAGCTTGATAAGCTGGTCGCATTAAGCATGGAATCGTCGTCGCTGGGTCATTACTTGGAGGAATTTAAACGGCTGGAGCTTCACGATCTGGAACGGACACGGGTTTTACTGCAGGAGGTAATCAAAAACATTACGCTGACGGACCGGCATCTGGATATGGAGTATCACTTCGATTTTGGCAGATGATTGCCGGTTTTTCGATGGGGTAAAGGATGCTTGCCTTCGTAAGGCTGTCCACAGTGGACAGCTTATTTGGTTATGTAACATTGATCATTTTTCGTCTATGATGAAACCAAACTGTGTTATATTACGTAACAAAGATAATGTATATTGTATTCATAGGATAATTTCCCCATCTTAATCCCCATGGTGCCGAATAATTTTAACGTATTCGCGCGAACGAAATGTGTACGTATGAGAATGTTCAAGCCGGTGTGCATGTACAATGGGTCCTTCTTCATCAGGATGGCGGAAGGGATCGGTGTAATGCTGTTCACGGATCTTCTGATCAGCCAGCCAGCTCCAAATCAAGAGTATGACGAAAACTGCGACGCAGGTTGTGATTTTGTTCCATAGCATGACTCATCACTCCAAAATATGTTGAAATAAATTCGAACTTGTTTTAATTCGTCGAATCTTTTATCGTTAAAAAGAATGTTTTACCAATAAGGTGTGCATAATAAGGTTGTTTTATACTGACCGGAAGCTGTTTTCACAACATTTTTTAATATAAAATTAAATTTTCTTGGAATGGAGGAATAGGGTTGTCTTTGCTTCATGTAGCGATTTTTGTACCATTTTTATTTGCAGTGTTCGTTCCATTACTCTACAAATACGTACGCCGTATTCATACAGGATGGTTCGTTCTTCCGGCCCCGGTATTGCTGTTTACGTACTTTATGATGCAGCTGCCTTCGGTCCGGGACGGAAATATCAAGCATCTGTCGGTGCCATGGATTCCTTCATTGGATATTCATTTCACGGTTTATCTGGACGGACTCGGGCTCCTGTTTTCATTGCTGATCACGGGAATCGGAAGTCTGGTTGTGCTGTATTCCATTTTTTATTTGTATAAAAACAAAGAAGCCATCCATAACTTCTATGTTTACCTGTTAATGTTTATGGGAGCTATGCTCGGGGTTGTTCTCTCCGATAACCTTGTAGTACTGTATGGATTCTGGGAATTGACGAGTTTATCTTCGTTTTTATTGATTGCGTTCTGGTATCAAAGAGAAAAATCCAGATATGGCGCGTTAAAATCAATGCTTATTACCGTGTTCGGCGGCTTTGCGATGCTTGCGGGTATCGTCTTGTTGTACGTCATGTCAGATACCTTCAGCGTTCGTGAGATCATTGCCAATCTGGATACGGTTACGGGACATGCCCTCTTTATACCCGCTATGCTTCTTATTCTTCTCGGAGCATTTACCAAGTCGGCGCAGTTTCCGTTTCATATCTGGCTTCCCGATGCGATGGAAGCGCCCACACCGGTCAGTGCTTACCTGCACTCGGCGACCATGGTTAAAGCGGGTATTTATTTAGTGGCAAGGCTTACTCCGGTGTTCGCCGGGTCTGCCGAATGGTTCTGGCTTGTATCGTCGTTCGGTTTGGTCACGCTGTTCTGGGGATCGTTTTCGGCAGTCAAGCAGACGGATCTAAAATCGATTCTTGCATTTTCGACGGTCAGCCAGCTTGGCATGATCATGTGCTTGCTGGGCATCGGGTCTGCAGCTCTTTACTTCGGATATGGCGAAGAGTCTCAGCTTTATATCCTGGCGCTGACGGCCGCCGTGTTCCATTTGATCAACCACGCTACCTTTAAAGGTGCGCTGTTTATGGTTGCAGGAATTGTCGATCACGAGACGGGAACGCGAGATATCCGTAAGCTCGGCGGATTGGCTTCACTGATGCCGGTGACGTTCACATTTGCCCTGATCGGGGCCTTCTCGATGGCCGGACTTCCGCCATTTAACGGTTTTCTCAGTAAGGAAATGTTCTTTACCGGAGTACTGAACGCTTCGAAATTGGATATTTTTAATATGCAAACCTGGGGAATGCTGTTCCCCGTCTTGGCTTGGATCGCCAGCGTCTTCACGTTTATTTACTGTATGATCTTTGTATTTCGGACCTTTAGAGGGAAATACCAGCCGGACAAGCTGGAGAAAAAGCCGCATGAGGCTCCGCTGGGTCTCTTGCTTTCCCCTGCCGTGCTGGTCTCATTAGTCGTTTTGTTCGGGTTGTTCCCTGACATTTTGTCCTATTCCTTGATCGAACCGACCTTGGCTTCGCTGATGCCGGGACTTCTGGAGCCGGGAGACAAGTTCTTGGTGTACATTTCGTTTTGGCACGGATGGACGGCTGAGCTCTTTATGACCATAGGTGTCATTGCACTGGGTACGCTGCTTTATATGCAGTTAAGGCGCTGGCAGGGAATCTACGGAATATTCCCGCAGAAGCTGGCCTTGAATCATTTTTACGATCGGGGACTTCAGGTCATGGAGCGGCTCTCCAACCGGATGACGCGCATGTACATGACAGGCTCGATCCGGGATTATTTGGTCTATATTTTTACGTTTTTTATTTTTACCGTCGGCTTTGTGTTGATCCGAACAGACGCATTAAACTGGACGGGAGCCGAATATGCGGAGCTGTCGATCTATGAAGTGGTTCTTGTTGCGGTGATGCTGGCCGCGGCCATAGCCGTACCGTTCGCGCGTTCCCGATTAACGATGGTCATCCTGGTGGGTGCTGTCGGCTATATGGTCACTTTGTTTTTCGTTATTTTTAGAGCGCCTGATTTGGCTCTGACCCAAATGATTGTAGAGACCGTGTCTGTTGCTCTATTCCTGCTCTGCTTTTATCACCTGCCCAAGCTGAAAAAAGAAGTATCGTCGATCCCGTTTAAGATATCGAACCTGCTCATTTCCATCGGAGTAGGAGCCGTAGTCACTCTGGTCGCTTTGTCCGCCAATGGATCGCGTATGTTCGAATCGATATCGGAGTATTACGTGAGAGAAAGCTATGCCTCTGCGGGCGGCAATAATATCGTCAACGTCATTCTGGTCGATTTCAGGGGCTTTGATACCTTGCTCGAAATTATGGTATTGGGCATTGCGTCGCTGGGAATTTATTCGCTGATCAAGCTGCGGGCGGACAAGAATAAAGTCTCGGCGGATAAGGTGGTTACGGATTCCGGCGAAAGGAACGGGGCATTATCATCCGGAGGACTGCGTGAAGGGAGGCACACTCATGAAAGCCAATGATGTCATCTTGCAAACCACAACGAAAATCATCGTATTTATCATCATAACGGTATCCGCGTTTTTGTTTTTTGCAGGTCACAACAATCCGGGCGGAGGCTTTATCGGAGGACTGATGAGTGCCGCTGCTTTAGTGCTGTTGGCTATGGCCTTCGATGTAGAGACCATCCGCAAGATCATTCCGTTCAATTTCCGTAAAATAACGGCTTTCGGACTCTTGCTGGCCGTATTAACGGGAATCGGCTCGTTCTTGTTCGGCGCTCCTTTTCTGAGTCATACGTTTGATTACTGGGAGCTTCCGATCCTTGGGAAAACCGCAATGGCTACGGCTGTGCTTTTTGATCTGGGAGTGTATCTGGCGGTTGTAGGCGTTACGATGACGATTATTTTGTCGATTGGGGAGGATCGTTAGTTATGGAAATTCTCATGTCCTTAACCATCGGCGTTTTGTTTACGATTGGGACTTATCTGATTTTGAGCCGCAGTCTGCTCCGAATTATCTTGGGAACAAACATCATCACCCATGGCGTGCATCTGCTTCTTCTTACGATGTCAAGATTGAAGACGGGAGCCGCTCCGCTTCTCGGAGAGAACGCAGGGATCTATACCGATCCCTTGCCGCAAGCGTTGATCCTGACCTCAATTGTCATCAATTTCGGGGTAACGTCGTTATTTTTTGTACTGGCGTACAGGGCGTACCGGGAACTGGGGACAGACGATATGGAACAGTTAAGGGGACAAGATGATGAGTAATTTGATTGTACTGCCGCTGTTGATACCTCTGGTTACAGGCATCATTCTTATTTTTTTCAACAGTATTGCCATACAGCGCCGGATTACCGGTTTCAGTGTGCTGCTGAACGTTGCCGTATCGGCTTACATTGTGCAGCAGGTGCAGAGCAAAGGAATCCATACCTTGTATATGAGCGGATGGGTTCCGCCCTTCGGGATTGTGTTCGTAGCGGACATGTTTGCCGCTCTGCTGGTGCTGACCACAGCCATCATCGGAGCCGCGTGCTTGTTTTATGCGTTTCGCAGCATTGGAGAAGCGAAGGAAAAGCATTATTTTTATACGTTCAGCCAGTTTTTGCTGGTTGGGGTAATCGGATCCTTCTTAACAGGAGACATCTTTAATCTGTTCGTCTGCTTCGAGGTCATGCTGATCTCCTCCTACGCATTGATTGTTCTCGGAGGAACGAAGCTGCAGCTGAGGGAATCGCTCAAGTATATTCTGATTAATATCCTTTCTTCAGCGATGTTTGTTGCTTCCGTCGCTTATTTGTACGCTGCCGTGGGTACCCTCAATTTGGCTCATCTGTCCGCTCGTGTGGCGGAGGCGGATCAAGGAGGTATTTTGACGGTGATCGGCATTTTGTTTCTCTTTGTTTTCGGGTTAAAAGCGGGCTTGTTTCTGTTCTTCTGGCTGCCGGGCTCCTATAGTACGCCGCCCGCTGCGATATCCGCATTGTTCGGCGGTTTGCTCACCAAAGTTGGAGTATATGCGATTATTCGGACCTTCACGCTGATTTTTTATCACGAGCCGGGGATCACGCACACCATCATTATCTGGATGGCCGCTGCAACGATGATTCTGGGAGCGATCGGTGCTCTGGCTTATCGGGATATTAACCGGATTATGATTTATAATATCGTGGTTTCCGTTGGACTTATCTGTTTTGGTCTGGCTGTGGGCAATCGGGACGCACTCGAAGGGGTTGTGTTCTACCTTGTGCATGACATGATCGCCAAGGCATTGCTGTTTTTGCTGGGCGGCGCTCTGATCGCCGCGGCAGGGACGTCTCAACTGAAGGAGATGGGAGGCCTGATCAAACGCTACCCGGTCATGGGATGGATGTTTTTCGTAACGGCGCTGGCGATTGTCGGGGTTCCTCCGCTAAGCGGCTTCATCGGCAAACTGTTGATTGTGCAAGGCGGTTTGGAAGGGGCGCATTACTGGGTTACAGGCATCGGGCTTGCCACCAGCCTGCTCGTTTTATATTCGCTGATGAATATTTTTATGAACGGATTTTGGGGAGAGCTTCGTTTGACCCGCGAACCGGAGCAGGGCTTGCCCAAGGGTCTCTTGACCCCGGCCGCATTTCTTGTTGTTCTTGTTGTTTTGCTTGGTGTAGGCGCTGAATGGGTGTATCCATATGTATCCCAGGCAGGGGATGTACTGCTTAATCCGCAGCTGTATATAGAAGCGGTGTTAAAGGGGTAGATGACATGGCATTTCAAATCATATTGAATTTAATCATCGCTTTTGTCTGGATGTTTCTCAATAATTCATGGGATTTCTCGTATTTCTTCACGGGTTATTTATTAGGTCTTGTCTTTGTTTATGCGTTAAGACGGTTTTTTCATGATGATTTTTATATGCGGAGACTCTGGGCGATATGGAAGCTGCTGGTGTTGTTCCTCAAGGAGCTGGTGTTGTCCAATGTCGCGGTCATCAAACAAATTCTTCGTCCGAAGCTCGATATCAGGCCGGGAATTTTCGCATTGCAGACAGAACTGGAGTCCGATTGGGAGATTACGCTGCTCTCTTGTTTAATTACGCTCACACCCGGGACGCTGACTTTAGAAGTTTCTCCGGACCAACGCACCTTGTATATTCACGCGATGGATATCCATGATGCCGAGCAGCTGACGGAGCAAATCAAAGGTTCATTCGAGAAGGCGATCATGGAGGTGATGAGATAATGCTGTCTGCGATGCTATTTGCCGCTTTGGTCATTCTGTCACTTTCAATCCTGGGGTGTATATATCGTGTACTGAAGGGCCCCTCCATGCCGGATCGGGTGATTGCTCTGGATTCGGTCGGCATACAGCTGCTTGCCATTGTAGCGATTCTCTCGATAATGCTGCGGACGCAAGCCTATCTTGAAATTATACTGCTGATCGGTATTCTTGCTTTTTTGGGAACGATCGCATTCTCCAAATATATTGAAAGGGGCGTGGTCATTGAGCATGAGAGAGATGATTCTAACGGTCGGTGAACCGCTGATCGGAATATTGGTGCTCCTTGGCGCACTCCTTAGCGCCATCAGTGCGTTCGGGATGATCCGCCTCCCCGATGTCTATCTGCGTTCGCATGCAGCCACGAAGAGCGCAACGCTTGGAGTGCTCTGCATTTTATTCGGCGCATTTTTATTCTTTATCATTTATGAAGGCTATGTAAGTGCGAGGCTCTTGTTAGGTATCGTCTTTGTTTTTATCACCGCGCCGGTTGCCGGACATCTGATCGGCCGCGCGGCTTATCGCTCGGGCGTGCAGCTCTGGGAGCGAAGCGTGCAGGATGACTTAAAGGGCGTGGTCGGGCAGCGCCGCATGGAAGAAAGAAAGGAATAAGGGCTTCGTCGTAGAAAAGCCCGCTGTATTGTGGGCTTGTTCGGTAGGATACATGGTTTGTCTTTATCCGTCTTTTTTAATATGGACTTGGGGCTGTTCCATAAGCAGGTCAGACTGCATATGGGAGGGCCCTTTTTCTTGCTTTTCTTTCATCTCCTTGAGGGAACCATGAGGCATGGCATGCCATTGCCTTTTTTCGACAAAATGATACATAATCAGCTATAATTAGATAAGAACATGGTTTATTATTATCGAACAGAGGTGGCTCCATGTCATTATTGAATAAAATACCTCTTAAAACATCCCTGGTTTTTATGCTTGTGCTGATCACATTGAGCTTCGTGTATTACCAACACACCAAGGACATCATCATAGAGAATCAAAAGGATAAAATGCTGCTGCTTTACAACAGCGTTCGAATGAGCATTGAACAAACGGCGGCCGGTGAGAAGTTTGTGGAGGATCTTATCGGGCAAAACCTCCGTATGGCCGCGATCGCCGCTAAATTCAAGCTTGATCCTGACATTGGCAGTATAGATAATCAGGAGCTTATCCAACTAAGCCGCGAGCTTGGTGTCGATCATATCACGTTATTCCAACAGACATCGGATGATATCATAGGTGTGAAGTCCTCAGACCCTAAAGATCTGAATGTGAGCTCCAAGGGCTGGAATACGATTTACCAGGCCTTTCATCAATTATTCGATCTCCGGGATGTGGATGTGGGAATGGGACAATCATTACACCATTACTGGAGCGCCCCTTTCGATACGGCGACATCTAATCCGGAGAGCGTTAACAAATGGGGATATTACTTTGACGGCACGACGAATTACATCATCAATCCTTTCGTACATAATACGAACTTTCGGACATATCAAAGCATCACAGGCATAGAGGATACCATTAAGAGGCTGATGAAAGAAAATGAACACATGGGACTGGAAATATCGGTGCTGAATTCGAATACATTGTTAGACCGCCGGCCCTCCGATGTGAACCCTACTCCAAGCCATTGGTATTCGGAGCGGCTTGTTTTGTTCGGACAATATCTATATCAAGACGCTGAGGACAAGCCGTATGCCCAGAGGGCGCTTGAAACGAACCAAACGGTTTTCTATACGACCTTTTTTGAGGGTAAGCAGATGTTCAGAAGCTTAACTCCAATCCATGGGGATTTTATTAAATACAGTGCCTCAGGAACAACCCCTTTGATCGAAATTTCATATGATTATACGGAAATTCAGCAGCTTTTGCAGAAGCAATTCCGCAGTACTCTGATTTTTATGTTGATCTGCATCTGCCTTTCGCTAGCCATCATGGCTTTCATGTTTATCTTGTACAACCGCAATAAAGAACGTGCCGTACAGGATGTACAGGACGCCTATACCGGTAATATTGAAACCTTGTTTCAATCGATCCGGGAACAGCGGCACGATTTTAATAATCACATCCAGACCATTAATGCTTTCCTGACTTTAAAACATTACGAGGCGCTGCATTCCTATACGAAGACGCTGGTCGGAGAAATTCAGATTGTAAACGATCTCGTGAATATCAACAATCCTCCGCTGATCGCCTTATTTCAAGCCAAACTCACACAAGCGGAGAGAAATCAGATTCGGTTTGAATATGCCTTTAGCGAGATGGAGAAGGTCAATTTAAGTCCGGTGAAAGCGACGGATATTGTCAAGCTGTTAAGCAATTTAATTGACAATGCGTTCGACGCCTCCATGGAGCTTAGTCCGGAGAACCGGTATATCAGAGTAGAAGGCGAGGCTAGCCACAATCAACTGCTGCTTAAGGTAATGAATAAGGGGAATACCATCACGCCGGAGCTTCAAGGGAAGATATTTCAGCGAGGGTTCACATCAAAACAGAATGGGAAAAATTCCGGATTAGGACTTCATATCGTACAGCAGCTGGTGGAACGCTATCATGGAGCGATTCAATTGAGAAGCGAGGAGGGTACAACGGAATTTTCTATAGCAATTCCATTAAAGGGAGTATTATGAATTTGCTTGAAAAGTCTGCCTAGCTTACGCCGGAGCAGACTTTTTCATGTTTAGTTCGTAGTGTGTCCCCCATGGA
>NZ_JBVASZ010000049.1:0-24342 GCF_057814255.1 Paenibacillus sp. F024 | reverse complement strand
TCAATTTCATTTTGCAAGCATATTTTGTTTTCCAATCTTGGGATCATCCGCAAGCCCAGAATAACCGATCAGCTTGTCTTACTGCCTGCACTGCCTCGCAGCAGCTCAGGTGTAGTAATTTATCATACTTCCTATGGTATTACAAGTAGTTATGTTTTCCAGAAGAATTCATGACCAATAATTTATGCATTTAATTAATTAAATCCGATAACAACGGATGTTCACATGTCAGTCAAGTTATTAAACTTCATGATTTAATAAGCTCTTTCCTCCAAAACTCTATTACCGTATGATTTGCTAATTGCATGGAAGTCCATGAATTTTTTCGGCTAAAACCTAAATCATCCATCGTTTTCACGATGGTATTGACTTCTGCATTATCAACTCTCAGCTCCATGGATAAGGTATTTTCAATAATGTAATTTAACTTATCAACGGGCGTAGCATCATTATCAGACATGGTCATCTATTCCTAACCTCCGAACCATGAAGATGGATTGTCCTATATCCCCTATAGAGATTGTTCCCTGTAATAATGAGAAATACTCAAATCAAGCATCGATGTGTTTCTAACACACACTAAATCCATAGCATTATTTTAAGGGACTCCACGAAAAAAGGGCCCTATTGCTGCAGCAGCATAGTCCCTTATTCTTTTCGTATAAGAGTTTAGCACAAGTTAAGGAAGTATCGCTTCTCTCATCCTTATCCGCACATTTTGGAAAAAATATGGAATGTTTAAATGGATCCAATTGGTGGAATCGGCAATCTGTTTTTCGTTAAGACTTTTCTTGCATAGCCGAAGTCCGTCAACAAAGTATTTTTTCAATGCAGCTTAGCATGTAAAATGAGTCTCCGATTACCTGTCTCATCACAAGTGATGAGTGTCAGAAGTTTATCTTTATTATTATGGTTAAGCACAGAAACATCTGCCGGATCGACCATTTTCTTATCGTAGATGATGTATTCGTACTTCTGACCTCCGGCTTCGATTATGATTTTACCACCTATGCTCAACTCTTCCAGACGGTTAAACATACGCCCATAGGAGTAGCTTCGATGACCTGCGATCGCCGCATTACCAATCTCCCCGGGGAAAGCAGTGCCAGGAATGTGTCCGGGTGCGACCTTGAGGTTTTTTTCCGTCACGTCCCCCACAACAGGAAGCTTAAGCTGAATCTCATCAATCTTAATTATTCCTATGACTTTAGGCTTAGCCGGATTGGGAGCTTTGGTTACAGGCGCATTGGATACGAGCCGAAGCGGCTCTTTTGGCCGTTCCTTGGGAAGTTCCTCTACATGAATATTTTCTGAAATCTGAGGTTCTTTCCGCTCCAGGTTAAGCTGCTCCAATGTCCGTGCGGGATTAACCGTCGTTGAGTCTGCAATCGGGATTACCGTTTGTTCCTGTTCATTTACAGACTCCGAAGACATTGCTGCCGCCTCCCACAACCGAAGCAATTCTTGTTGTTCTCTATCTTCAAACCATCGGTTTACCGTCGGATAGACCATTAAGGTGATTCCCAACAGAATCAGAAGTATGGCCATCTTGCGCATGCGTGTCACTCCTTTTATGAAGGAAAGGCAAAGGAGGAGCTCTTCACTCCTCCCCGTCTTTTATTTTAAGAACGAGCTTTCCGCTTTCCAAGGAACCATGCACCGATCAGCGTCAAAAGCGCTCCTAGGGAATAAAGGGAATATGGCTTGTTCTCACCGGTTTGCGGCAAACTGCTCATTATCACTCCGGATGGCTGATTCATGGCGTTGGCCGACTGCAGCGAACCAATCCCGTTTGCATTCACAGCTTCCGGATACACTGCCGTCAGCATATCTGCTTCGGGGCCTACTACGCCGCCTGAACCTGTTCCGCTCTGTGCATCAAGGGCAATCGGAGTGATGCTTTCTTCTGAGGTCGGCGACGAGCCTGACGATGAATCTGTACCAGGAGATGCCGGTCCGCTTGGCTGCGTTGAAGCATCCTCGGATTCCGATTGATCATTTGAGGCTTGCACAGCATCAATCGCTATTTCGTAGCCCTGTTCGCCTATTACGGCAAGCTCAAGTTTTGGAGAATCCCCTTCGCTGGAAGCAAGAACAAACTCTTCACCGGCTTCAATCTTTTTCGTTCCGCTTAGATCCGATCCTTCCAGCTTCCAGGTAAACGTTACCGCTGCATCGTTCGGATTTTTTACGTACCAATTCCATTTCTTTCCTTCTTTATCGATAAGGATAGAGTTCACCAACAGCTTTTTCAAGGAGACATCAATTTTATCTTTGTCTAGATTAATGGAGGAATCCCCTTTCAAAGCGGCTTTCCAGATACCTCCGAGCTCCCGATTCCAAATGATAGTATCAGCTTTAACGTCGGTCTTATTGGAAATTTCCAATACATAATTGCCGTCTGAATTCTTCGGCAGGTCCAATTCTATGGTGTGTTCGCCTGCATTATATGTACCCTTTGTTTGAGTGTAAACGGTTTTGCCGTTGTCCGATTTCATATAGCAAATAAACTGCAGGTCTACCGGACCCATTCCCTGCGGGACCATAAAGCGTAGCTTTCCTTTCCCGGATAAGGAAGGCTCGGATATCTCTCTGACCATAACGGTTCCCATTACCTTGGTCTCGGGTTGGCTGACCGAGCCTCTTACGACAAACTCACGGTTCCACAGAACAACTCGGGTATTGTCGTCGTTTAAATAAGAAATTTCCACATCGTATTTATCCGAATCAGGTAGATCCAGATCTAGCGTATATCTGCCAGGGGAATATTTGCCCTTTGCCTTGCTATGAATGATTTTGCTATTGTCTGATTTTTTATAGGCTGCAAATTCCAACTCCACAGGCTCTTTTCCTTCCTTGATGGTCAGGTTCACCTTTCCCTTGCCTGTGATCATGTTCTTGGATACTTCAGCAATCAAGTCCTCTTTATTAAATTCGATCTTTTCTTTTTTATCACCGTCAACTTTAATGTCACCTTCCACCGTGCTCTCCGACTTTACCTGAGTGTCTTGAGTTTTGCTTTCTGTGGAGGATTGAACTTGGATGTCGATTTCCGTTTTTTCGTTAATTTCCGTCTTGGTTATTTCCTGAGACATGATCTGATCGATCTTCGACTCGCTTGCCATTATGGGGCTAGCCAAGCTGAAAAATGCTAACGTACTCCCCATAACTAAAAATGCGGGTTTCTTCATTTTCTCTTTCATAGTCCACCTCATAATGTTAGATTTACCAGCGGACCGGCTTAGCCGGTTCCCGGCATTTGATTTGTTCTGTGAACTATTTAAGTCAAAAGAGAAGCATTGAAACCGGAAATAATCCGCCAAAATGAAAAATATTTTTTTCAGCCATCTGGAAAGCTTCAGATAAAGCCGTCTTTGTCGAATCCAGGGAGTGAAGAGTTGATTTATTAAATACTGGAAGACATGACAAGGCAGTTGGAAGCCGCTATGTCATGTCTTTCCCGCAAAAACCGGAATTTGATTATAAAAGCATCATTTAAGTAAGAGCAGGTAAAGATGCTCGGAGCTTTTTACCCCTTAAAAGAAAAGGACGGAAGCCCTTTAAGCTGTGTAGTCGCACTAAAAAGTCCGCCGGCCAAAGGCTGCTTATCTATATCTTGTTCATTGATTCCATGACGAGCCGTTGTAATGTAGAGAATATCGAGATCCTTCCCGCCGAAAGCGCATGACGTCACTTGAGAAGCGGGAACCTGTATTTCGTCGAGCTGCTCCCCACTGTTCGGATTCCAGCGTGTAACTCGAGAGCCTCCCCAATGGGCGATCCAAATCATGCCCTCCGCATCCAAAGTCATTCCGTCCGGGATAGCATGATCTCCGGTCAAATCAATGATCACCCCCTGACGGCTTAACGTTCCGTTGCTCATATCGTAATCAAAGGCAACTACTTGCTTCGTTGGTGAATCGATATAATACATTTTTCGGCAATCGAGACTCCATACAATACCGTTGGAGATGCCGATCCCAGTCAACATCTTACGAACACTAAGGTCCGTATCCAAACAATACAAGGCGCCCGATCGCCCTGTTTCGTTCAAATTCATGGTTCCGGCCCAAAACCTGCCCGCGGGGTCACATTTGCCGTCATTAAATCGGTTCTGCGGCTGATCTTGTTCCGGATCAATAATAGGGGTCAGCACCTCCGTTTCCAAATCAAGCGAATAAAACCCGTTTTGCAGTGCCAGCATAACCCCTCCCCCTTCTCTAGGCACAACGGTCCCCGCGAATTGGCCAAGGGGAATCGAACGGTCGCTATTGCGTTCCGGGTCGAAAATATGCAGTGTTTTCCCTGTAATATCTATCCAATAAAGCACCTGCTTATCAGTATCCCATATCGCCCCTTCACCAAGACCGGCCTTGGCATCCAGTACAAGATGACATTCCGTCATTGTAGCCCCTCCCCGCACAACGTGTTAATCTTAAAAGCTTTCTTAGAATACATCGATCCATTTGTATACTTCACGTCATTACTCTGCAAATAAAAGTTCTGGATTATCAAACAACTCTTTCAAAACAAGGGCGCCAGATCCGATGAGGTTGGCTTTCGGGCCCAGTTTGGAGAAAATGACCCGCACCCTTTTCTTCGGTACCGGCAATGCTCTCAATTGAATATGCTTTTCAATTTCGGTTATCAAATGGTTCCCCAAATTAATCATATCTCCATGGATAATGACCAGCTCCGGATTGATCGAATTTACAAGATTGGCAATACCGATCCCCAAATATTTACCCAAATCCTCGATGGCCATCTGGAAGACAGCGGTATCTCCTTGACGGATCGCTTCCACAATCAGGTCAATGGTCAATTCGTCCTGCGTTTGAATCATGTCTTTCAATATTAATGTGCGTGATAAGTTGTCTTGAATTCTCGAAATGAGGGAATGAGAGGATGCGTACATCTCCCAGCAGCCGAAATTTCCGCATTGGCACTTTAACCCGTCCATTTGAATGGTCGTATGTCCAATTTCACCAAAGCTATCATCTTTGCCCCTCATAATCCGGTTATCGATGATCATCCCAGCTCCGATACCGACATCCGTCATGAGACTGATAAATGTATCCACTTCTTTGCCTTCGCCAAACATCTTTTCGGCCAGCACCTGGTTGCGGCATTCGTTATCTACCCAAACCGGCAGATGAAAAGCAGAGTACAAGCTTTCACCCAGTGTACAGCCGTTCAACGCTTCAAAATGGGTTGAGGTCAAAATCGTTCCGGTGCTCGTCTCGACAAGTCCCGGACAGCCTATCCCCATTCCCTTGACGGGAATATTTAATTCGTCCGCTTTTAGAAGCAAGCTACCCGCCAAATCCTTTACTTTGGCAAGCATCGTTATTTTCGTATCCTTCGTCGTAATCGCTACACGAAGCTCATACAGTATGTTCGCCGAAAGATCCAAAAGGGCAGCCTTTATTGCAGACACGGTAAAATGCAAGGCTAGAATGCCTCCGCCTCTGGCATGAAAAGCGATTAATTTGGGACGCTTCCCTCCCTGATCCGTCGAGCTGCCCATACCGCTTACTTTGATATAGCCTTCCAATATCAATTCTTCCACCAAAGCGGAAACTGTAGGGCGGCTTAGTCCCAACTCCTTGCTGATTTCAGGTTGGGTCGTCTCTCCTGAATTACGAATCCACTGCAAAATACTGAGCTTATTCGATTGTTTAATATCTGTTTTCCTTGAGATAGTAAGCAAGTCTCACGCAACTCCAATCCAAGCCTATGTCTTGATTTAAAGAATACTATACTTATTAAACGCTTCCACGATTCCCATCCCACGTTCAAGCGCTTTTCTCATTTGGTTCTCGCCGCTTACTTTGTCTAAAGCCTTTGTTACTGTCTCGCTGATGATCTCTTGGGGAACGACGACGATACCGTCATGATCCCCGAAAATCAAATCCCCTGTATGAATAAGCACACCTCCGCATCGAATAGGTATGTTGTAAGCGATCACGTCGGTTCTGCCTTTAGAATCATACGGACTGTAGCCACGGGAAAAAACAGGAAAACCCATCTGCTTGATTTGCATACTATCTCGCGTCAACCCGTCAATTGCCGCTCCCCTCGAGCCTTTGGCTTTGGCGGCAGTACTAAGGAGCTCACCCCAAAATCCGCTGCTGGTCGAACCGTTGGTAGTGGCGACAAAGACGTCTCCTTTCTGCAGGGCATCGATCGCTTCAAGCTCTTTTTGGTAGGGAACAGACGGAAGTTCGTACACGTCCGTGGCAAGTACGGTAAAAGCTCTGCCTGCAAATTTGGAAAAAGGGATCACCGGACGTATAATATCGGTCATGCACTGCTGCCGGTATCCCATATCATCCAAAATATCGGCCAGCACAGCACTGTATAAAGCTTCTTCCATTTGAGCATAGTCCAAAACAATCTCATTGTCCATTCGTTACACCCCATTTGCTCAATTGATGAAAAAGGAGCGGATAGAATTGAATTGATTGATTCCTAACCACTCCTCTACTTTGATTATTTTTGTTCAGCAATTTTTTGTAAATCATCCAATGCCTGTTTAGGTGATTTTTGTCCGAGAAGCGACTGCTGCACCGCCTTGATGGTTTCTTGACGGATTTGAGTAAATTTAGGATCCGTCAGCGGATAAAATTTGGCAATCGGCAGTTGGCTGATGAATTGTCCTGCCAATTGATCCTGCTTGGATAAGCTTTCTCCAACACTCTTTGTTGCAGGCAGCATCCCTTCGTTTTTCATAAATTCTTCGTAACGTTTATCCTCATAGAGGAACTCAAGGAATTTGCCTACGGCCTCCTTGTTTTTCGTTGACTTGAACACCATCAGGAAATCCTGTACTCCCAGGTTGAAGGGCTGCTTTCCTGCTTTGATTGGAATTGGTGCCACACCGTAGTTCAGATTCGGCGCATCCGCCTTCAAGATGGTCGGCAGGAAGTTGGCCGTAATCATCATGCCGACCTTCCCGGCTCCGAACACTTTTTGCAGCTCATCCCGATTGATAGCCGTCGGCTCGGGGTTGGTCACTTTGTCATTACGTACGAGGTTCGTCAGATACTGCAGTCCCTCTATATTTTCGGGGGAGTTCAGCACCCACTGGTCGCCCTTCTTCCAGTCTCCTCCATTCCCCCAGATAAAATAGGAGAAGTAAGCCTGCCCTTCGAAGGTCGTCATAGGCACTCCAAAACCATCGACTCCCGTTTTTTCTTTGATGGTTTTCGCCGTTTGCCTTAGTTCATCCCAAGTTTTCGGAGGCTCCTGGATGCCTGCTTTTTCAAAAAGATCCTTGTTATAGTATAAACCGCGGATCGATGCGAGAAGGGGGAGGCCGTAACTTGTACCGTTCAATTCTCCCGCTTTATAAAACGACTCGTAAAACTTGCCTTTCAGGTTTGGGGACAGCACTTCATCCAGCGGAAGAAGAAGATCATCAGCAGCATATGCAGCATAGTGGTTCAAATTCAAAATGTCGGGTGTCTGTTGAGTGCTCACCATCGTATTTACTTTTTGCTCCAAAACGTCCCATCCGACGACCTGCAGATTGACCTTGATATCCTGGTTCGCTTGTTCAAACTCACCAACTACCTTTCTTAAAAAAGGCTCGGTTGCATTGCTGTATTGAGCGGCAACGAAGGTAATTTCTTTTTTCTGCCCGCTGTCGCCGCCGGAAGAAGACGGAGTGGACGATGGTGGTGAGCTTCCGTCCGTTCCACTGCTCCCGGAGCATGCTGCCAATAGAGTGGACATCATGAATAACAATGCAAAAGCAAATGACACCCATTTCAGCGATTTCCTGTTGTTCAAAATGAATCCCTCCCAAGTTACTTATTGTGAAGCCAATGTTTGCAGTTGTACGGGGAACCCGTTAAGTAAAGCTCTCACCCCCTTTAAGTTCAATAAGCAGATTGATAGATTCCCGAACGACGAGCTCTCCTGCCTGGGGTGTCAATTGACTGGTTCTTGCAGTTTTGATTTCATATCCCCCTTCGGCAAAAGCACGTTCCGTCGGTACATAACCTACATAATCGTTCGCCATTCCCAGAATCAGTGTGTGGATATAGGGAGATCGTTCTTTCATGACTAGACCCAGTTCTGCAAAAAACTCGCCCGGCAAGCCAAGCAACGCATGATCTCCTAATTGAGCCGCCTGAAGCTCGGTTTGCAGAAACTCGGCTTTATTTTTACTTAGTACCAAAATTTCTATGGCATAAGATTCATCCGGTACACCGTCAAGCATTGAGGGAATTCTCCAGCCTGACTTTTCCAGCAGCTGTTGGGCTTGTTGCACCTGATCCTCAGTAATTTTTCTTCTCGGGAGTAAGATTGTTTTCGAAATACATTTTAATTGGAGTGTATTTGTATATTCCAATGTCTGCAAAACCTCAAACACCCCATCGGCCAACCGTCTTCCTATGCGCTCCGCCTCTTCAAAACCGCGTGGTTGACTCGGATTGGATACGTCGATGTGATTGATATCCCCTTCGGCTCCGTTAGCAAAAAGCACCACCGTATTTTGTCCAAACCTCTGCTCCAAGCGCTCGGTCATGCTGTGCACATAATCCCGTGATAACAGCCAATCTTTACCAACCAAAACAGCGGTGTGAAGCGTAAAATTAACCAAAATCGAGCGGATAGTTTTGTGTGCGTCGATAACCGAAATCACAAAGATATCCGGGTCGATCGGCCCTGCCGCAGCGTTCACTTGGAACGGATCCAAGCCTTCCCAGTTCATGCGCAGCGTTCCGTCGCGCATCACAATACGCCGGTTAAAGCTAAGAGCATCATCATACCCTTTACCGATACCGATCGATGCTTCCCAGGTATTATCCGTACATTCGACTGCCCCTTCAATTAAAATCGATGTCAGCTTATCGAGATACGAGATCACGAGCGGATCGTATTTGTCCTTGAATGCTTCCATCACATCGGGGCCGGAATGGGTATGAGTGGCGAATAAGATGATGCATTCGGGCGGAATTCCCGTTCTTTGACGAATGCCTTCCTTAATTTTCCTGCCAAATGATGCGAAAATTCCGATTAAATCCAGCCCAATGAACAGCAAATCATTCCTTCCGTCGTTCAAATACAGGAAATTGGCATATAAAGGATCATGTACGCCTCTGGACCTGTTATCCTCGCGAATATTCCCCCCGATGGGGGTGCCTGTTGGCGGCGTGATATCGATCTTGAAGCAGCCGGCTAACATCGTATGATCACCTCGCCTGTCGGGATGATTTTCTCCACGCGTCTATTGGTTTCGTAGATAACCACCTTTAATTCCTTACTGATCTTTTCACCTGAACGTATTTTCTCAGCCGTACCGTTACAGATCGCTTCGTTAAGGCCGTGGTTTCCCATAGACGGACGGCTTGTGAACGGCTCGATGGCGAGCATATAAGCATTGCCGTACCAGGGATACCCTTTCGTTCCGCCAAGATCCTGCCAAATCCACAGATTGGGAAAATCCTCTGCAGGCCACACCATTCCTATACCCAGATTCATACGGCGGTTGGTCAAGGCATACCATCCTTCCTTATAATCCGTAGCATAAAACATATCCGTGGTTTCGGTATCCGTACCGCCAATCCTACGCAAATCTAACGGGTTTCCATGCACATCGTTCGCGTACGGCCAGTCAAAGCGTTTGCTGTGCGGCAGGCGGTTTGATTTTTCCTCTTTGTCCGAAGTGATCACCGTGCAATCCGGGAGCTCGAGAGTACAGTCCTCGCTTAAGAACGGAGATCCAAAGCTGGGATGATGTCCCCACATATACTCCAGATCCGTCTTACCGTAATTATGTATCGTCTCGCGAAATTGAATGATAGGTCGGTCTGATTCCAAGCGAATACTTTTCTCCAAAATAAATGGGGTTCTTAATGTCTTAACCGTAAGGAGCACTTCTATGGCCTTTGGCTCGTCGACGAGAACGGTAAACTCCCACGGACTTGATGCCACCTCACCATGGAACCCAAGATAGGCGCCTTGGTAATAGGAAGGTCCACTGGCCGAAGGGAACAGCTCCTGCCAGCCCCCATGATAATAATCTGTGAAAATGCCCTGGGGATTCTGCATGGATGAAAGGATTTGCGGATGCCTCAGCCCGATCGGGGATCTCCACATAAAATCAACATCTTTGGGCTTATATAATAATTCGAAAATGTCCGATCCCTTATCGAGCAATATCGACATCCGGATCAATTCATTTTGCAGCACCAGGGTTCTCATGCCTTTGTAGGTCCCGTAAGGTTCGATGCGGCATCCGTAATTAGCTTCCCTCATCTGTTTTTTCCCCTTGCTTCAATCGGAATCACGATTTCCGCCTTTCCGTTTCGAATACCGATCAATTCATCCGCAAGGTTGACCGTCGGGCAAACATGGTTAGGAATAATTTCCAATCGGTCACCTATAGCCACAGGAAAATGATCCGTAGGATGAATGACCCCATGCTCTTCGGACAGCCGGTCAATCCGGATTTGAGGTGCTGAGCGGATCCATCCGAAACCCTCCGTATACGCCCCTTTATCCGAGGACAGGGTTTTGGAGCCGGCATCGACGACCGCCCGGTCATTCGAAGGTCTGCTGACAACGGTTGTATGGATGGTCAAGGCGCAATCTACCGGCCCGACAAGCCCTAACGAGATCATTGTCGCATCATTGAACACATAGGTGCCGGGCCTTATTTCTGTAATGTATTCAACTTCCTTGCAGTGAAACGACGTCGGCGTTGAACCCACGCTGATTTCCGGTATGTTTATCCCCAGCTTTTCAAGGATAAGCTTTTTGGTTTCTACCAGCAGTTCTCCCTCCATACGGCTGATGCGAATCTGCTCTTCTTGAGAAACCGCTTTGTAGGAGTGCCCCGCATGGGTCATTAATCCGAAAATGCGAATAAAGGGAAGCTTGGCGATCTCTCGGACGAGCTGAAGCGTTTCTTCCCGGGGCTGTCTCCCGCAGCGCTGCAGCCCCGTATCCACGTCAATGTATAGGGACATAGTACGGTTGAGCCTGCGGCCAACGTCGGAAATGCCGCGTGCCGCTTCCACACTATCCAAAGCTACGGTAATTTCAGCATCGGCAGCCAGCTTCTCCAGCCGCCTAAGCTTCCTCTCCCCGACGATTGGATAGGCAATCAGGATGTCGGTTATGCCATGCTTTCGCATCACCTCGGCTTCCCCGATTTTGGCTACCGTTATGCCGGATGCCCCATGCTGCAGCTGCATCAAGGCGATCCAGGGACTTTTATGGGTTTTCACATGGGGCCGAAGACGTACACCCGCTTCCTTAGCTCTTAGTGCCATCTGCTTGATGTTTCTTTCCATGATGTCCAAATCCACAACCAGAGCGGGCGTGTCTATGCTCTCAATGCTTAAAGCTTCTTCTGTATCCATCAATGCTTCACTCCTCCTGCCGTAAGCCCGCTAATTAAATATTTCTCGATGCTCAGGAAAAGAATAACGACCGGTACGACCGCTACAAGCGAAGTAGCGAATACATACTGCCACTGGACGTCATACATGCCGAAAAAAGCATAAATACCGACGGTCAACGGCTTCGACGTTTCCGTTGAAATGAAAGTCAACGCAACGGCGAACTCATTCCAAGCTGCAATGAAAACAAAAATGACGGTGGTAATGATCCCCGGGATAGCCAAAGGCAGTGTAACCCTGCGGAGAGCTTGCCATTTCGTGCAACCGTCCAGCCAGGCAGCCTGTTCAAGCTCATACGGAATCGTTGAGAAATAACCGCTAAGTATCCATACCGCGAACGCTTGATTAAACGCTGCATTGGTGAGAACTAGACCCCAAACTGAATCCATCAGACCTAACCAGTGAATTTCTCGGAACAAACCGACAAGCAGTACGATTGGCGAGAACATCTGGGTAATCATAATCAAATACAAGTACAATTTTTTTCCCGCAAACCTCATCCTTGCCAGTACGTAAGCCGCCGGAACCGCACAGATCAACGACAAAACTGTGGCGCCGCCCGCAACGATAATGGTATTGAGCAAAAAATCTACCAACGGTACCATACGCCAAATATCAAGAAAGTTGGTAAACGTCCAATTGACCGGAAAGAACGTCGGCGGGATGGAATAAACCTCCGACCTGCTTTTAAATGAAACAATCAGCATGATGAAGTAAGGAAAAACCATAACCGCAAAAAGAACATATGCGAACACGGAAATGAATGCATTCTGAATTCTCATTGACCTTGGCACGGCTATTCCCTCCTCAAGGCAATGGTGGTATAGACAATGGAAAACAGCAATAGAAGAAGAAAACTGATCACGGATACAGCGGCCGCTTCGCCCATCTTATGCGTTACAAAGGCCAGCTTGTAAAGATAGGTAATGATGGTATCGGTTTGGTTGACCGGATCCCCTTTTGTCATTGACCAGATGATAGGAAATGAATTGAAGACGTAAATGGTGTTAAGTACCGTACTGATGGTCAGAGGCTGTCTTAAGAGAGGCAGGGTGACCCGATAGAATCGGTTCCAGGCATTAGCACCGTCTACACTAGCGGATTCGTACAATTCTGAGGAGATGGACTGCAATCCGGACAGGAGAACAAAGCTCGTAAAAGGAATCGTTACGAATATCCCCACCCCGATCATCGCTGGAAAAGAGGTGGACGGCGAAGCCAACCAGAACATATTTTCGTTGATCAAGTTAAACTTAAGCATTATCAAATTGAAGACACCGTAGTTATAATCGAGAATCCATTTCCAGATTACGGAGGTAATAATCAAGGATACCGCCCAGGGGATAATCAATGCGGCACGCACCAAACGTCGACCGGGAAAATCCCTGTTCAGCAGCTGTGCGATACCCAATGATAGTACCGTGCTGATACCGACTACGCTAACCGTCCAGATCAGGGTGTTTTTCAAAACGACCCAAAATACGGAGTCACCTATAACGTTGGAGAAATTTTGAAAGCCAATATATCCTCTCTTCACCCCGGACAAACTGATTTGGGACACGGATGTGGAGAACAGCTCATAAATCGGGAAAATGGTAATCAATACAATGAGGCTGATGCTCGGAAGCAGCCATAGGTATGGCGTTGTTTTCTCAATCATCCTGCGTTTACGGCGTTTTTTTAGATTTTCGTGCTTCACTCCTGTCTTGAAAGCACCTTTATCGATTTCCATGGCTCACCCCTGTTCCTTAATGCATTGGTAGTCATTGCGCGGAGTAATACGTTTGTCTTTAATTGACAATCGCAATGACGTCGATTTCCACTTTGATGCCCAGCAGCTGGCTACCTACGGTTGTACGCACAGGGTAAGGCTCCTTGAAATAGGTTTTGTACACTTCGTTGAATGCCCGGAAATCCGCCAGATCGCTTAAGTGGACCGTTACTTTCACCACATCATCA
Source organism: Paenibacillus sp. F024 (assembly GCF_057814255.1). Classification (NCBI taxonomy): domain Bacteria; kingdom Bacillati; phylum Bacillota; class Bacilli; order Caryophanales; family Paenibacillaceae; genus Paenibacillus; species Paenibacillus sp. F024. The sequence continues at coordinate 10,966 of NZ_JBVASZ010000049.1, read as the reverse complement.
AAATTAGCTCCGGCCTGCTCCAATATATACTTGATGTTGTCTAACGTTTTCGCCGTTTGCTCCTCGATCGTATCGCCTTGAACTTTTCCTGTTTCGGAATCAATCGGTCCTTGGCCCGCTGTAAAGATCGTATTCCCGAATTGGATTCCTTGGGAGTAAGGACCGGCAGGAACCGGCACTAGTTGGGTTTGCAATTGTTTTTTCATTGAATATTCCTCCCTTTTCATTATGATCGGTCCGCAATCCCGCACCATTCCGTCATGGTTAGCGCATACATCTTCACCAGCAGAAAAAATTCCTCCACGTCGATGTACTCATCCGGCGCATGAGCATTGCCGCCTTTGGGACCCCAGATGATCGCCGGTGTTTGGCTGTAAAGATTAAGTATGAAAGAGTCGCAGGCAAACGGCGCCCCTTGTACCGGTAGACCATCAGGATATACGGTTTGGGATACCTTGGTGAGCACCTCTAAAGAAGGATGATGATCAGGAATCCCCGTCCCTGGCAGGAAACGTATAAGCTTGTCAATGACGGGCGGCATATCGCGAAGAATTTCATCGTGGGCAGCCTTTTCCAGACAAAAGTGCTCAAAATCACGACGAAGCTCCTCTTCTGTTGTCTCCGGATAACACTGAATCCACACATCCATCGTACAGTGGCTTGGTACCCTGTCACTTAGAGGCGAATTCACATGTCCCGCCTTTAAGCTTTGAACGTATGCAGGCAGTCCGGGATCATTCGCGAACCAGTGGGATTGAGATTTCTTGCTGCGGTGATGGCTTTCATATTGATGGAAAATATCGAGGAATCTTGCTGCGGCAAAGACGGGATTGACTAATTTCTCTCCGCTGAAGGAACGGCCCGGACGCCCCCAAAAAGTGATGCGGAACATACTTCCGCCTTGATTGACCGGACAAATGGCGAGATTGGACGGTTCCGGCACGATGGCTAAATCCGCTTCGTAGCCTTTAAGTACGCAGGCAAGCGTGGCGTTTGCGCCTCCATACTCTTCATCTACCACGCTTTCGATGATAACGTCCCCCTGTAAAGATATCTTGAGATCCGTAAGCAGCTGGAGAGCCATCATCGCCGCTGCCATTCCGCCCTTCATATCGAACAATCCCAACCCGTACTGCTTCCCATCTTTCACGGTTCCAGAAAAGGGATCAACCGTCCAAGGGTCTTCTCCTCTGGGCACCGTATCCGCATGCCCGGTGAAAATGAGCGACCTTCCACCGCCTTTTCCCCTTTTTCTTGCCACCACATTTGGACGGTTCTCATACTCCCGATGACCGAGAAAAGCTTCATGATCTGTGAGGCCCGGTACATCTGTCGGAAGGAACATATCCATCTCACAATTCAATGTACTTAAAAATTGATAGATAAATTCCTGAACCTGTTTCTCATCACCTACAGGATAACGATTTTCGCTCGGGATCGAAACCAGTGACCTGTTAAAATCCACAATATATTGGCGATGCTCATCCACCCACCGGCTGATATCTTCGTACATGAATAACCCCTCTTCCAGCTGGCTTATTCTTGACAGATCTGTCCACCGTCTACTACCAATTCCGTTCCTGTGATAAATGACGCTTCATCCGAAGCAAGAAAAGCAAATGCATTGGCGACATCCTCTACTTTACCATAACGGCTCAGGGGAATTTTGGAAGTGTAGTTTTGGACTTCTTCTTTGGACATGCCTCCTTCGAGCGCCAATTCGGTCAATATAAATCCGGGGCAGACTGAATTCACCCGAATGTTATATGGTGCCAGTTCAATGGCCATCGATTTGCTTAGGAGAATAACTCCGGCTTTCGTTGCATTATAATGAGCAAGACCCGCTTCTCCAAGAATACCGTTCGTCGATGCCATGTTCACGATGGCCCCTGCATTTTGTTGTTTCATTTCGTTCGCGACCAATTGGGAGCACAAGAAGACACCCGTCAAATTAACATTCAGCGTATCCTGCCAATTTTTATCCGTGATGTCCAAAAACGGCTCATAACGGGCAATCCCCGCATTATTGGCCAGAATATCAATACTTCCGTATGTAACCTTTGTAAACCTTACCAATTCCAGCACTTGCTCTCTTTTCGTTACGTCAACTTGTATACTGTTTACTGTTCCATAATTACCTAACTCATTGGCTGTGACATGTAATCTTGTTTCTTCCAAATCGCAAATGACAACCTGTGCGCCGTCTTGAAGAAACTTCTTTGCGATAGCTTTGCCTATTCCTCTACCGGCTCCCGTTACAATTGCAGATTTACCCTGCAACTTCATTCCATCCGCCCCTTTTGTTAGTTAGTTAAATTACTTTTCTAACTAGATAGTACTTCATCCCCAATTATATTTCAATATTATTTTCTGAATTTTATAATTATTCTGATTTTTTTACCTGAATACTACAGTTGTTAACGAAAAAGCTTAGTCAAGAAGGATCGTCTTCTCAACTAAGCTTTTTAGCGCTTCTATATCCTCTCCTGAACAGGAGTTGTTTCCCGGGTTATTTATGAAACCGTTGAATGAGCCTCTTCGGAGATTACAGCTTCTTCTCTTTCTTTCCCTTTCTTCTTTGAAGCCATTTTGCCAAGAACGATCACGACAGCAGCAAGTCCAATCGGAAGTACATAGTGACCCGCCGGGAATACCGATTCCAAAAAGTGTCCTACGGCCTTATCACTTAATACCATTTCTCCCGCCGTATACCCAAGCAGAGCCGCACCCAGCCAAACAATAATAGGAAAACGGTTCATAAGCCGCATAAGCAATTGGCTGCCCCAAATAATGAGAGGTATACTGATCGCCAAACCCAAGCCAATCAAAACAAGATTTCCGCCGGCTGCTCCGGCAACGGCAAGCACATTGTCCAAGCTCATGACTAAATCAGCAATGATAATCGTTTTAATCGCTTCAGCCATCGTAGATCCGGACTTTAAGTTTTCTTCATCTTCTCCGCCTTTCAGAAGCTTAACCGCAATGTACAACAGCAGCAATCCGCCCGCAACCTGAACAAAAGGAATTTGCAGCAGCCAAACGGCGACAAACGTCAAAACGATTCTTAACGCAATAGCGCCAAAGCTACCCCAAATCACGGCCTTTTTTTGCTGCTCCACAGGCAAATTTCGGCACGCTAATGCGATGACCACCGCATTATCGCCGCTCAATACGATATTGATTAAAACAATTTTCAAAAGTCCAACCAGAAATGCCCCTTCCATTCACCTGTCGCTCCTTTTATCAATGACTAATAGAACCTTCCGCGTAAGGGCTTACATGAAATCGTTACAAACCTGTGATGCATTTTTTCATAATGAACCTCCTAAAAGACGATAACTTGTATAATATATATTACATTTTACTATAAATTAATTAATTGTTAAAGAAAAAATTACACTTATTGTGTTTATTATATCAGGGCAGTTTTTTACTTGGAGGGGCGGGCACGATATTTCGTAAATAGCTCTATCGCAGGAATATCCTGCCCGCCGTTGACTCCAAGTCAAGTCGGTGAACGATTATTTTACCTCTCGCACACGCTTAAGCAGATCAGGTGCCCACTTATCCTTGTATTTATCTTCTACTTTTGATGCCTCCAGTAGGAGCAGGGCTAAATCCCTGCTCTTTTTTCGTTGCCGTTCCCCCGCCGCGGTGAACCGTATCATAAATTAAAAGTCGTAATTGTGCTATCCTGCCCATTACTTCAATAACTCAAAAAAGGGCTGTCCTTGCGGCAGCTTCTCATTATCGTCCCTTCTTACAAAGGGACAGTAGGTAAAATTGCACCAATTCTCTTAGAGCATCAAAATACAGCGGAAAAACCAAATAAATAGTGGGTAACGGACCTTTCAGAGTTCAAATTTTTTTGGAGAAAAATTTATCTGTCACCTGTTTTGGACTTATATTGAAATCCCGAAAGGTAAAACTGAAATCCCCCCGATTCCATAACGGGGGGACTGTACTTTGCACAAACCTTGATTTAGCCTTCGAAACGATAGGTCAGCGATCCTTTGACCCCCGGCTTCACGCGGAAAAGCCCTCCTGCATGTGGCTGCTCCTCCAGCTCCTCTTTACTTAATCCTACTCTTGCCGTTGTGATGTAAAGCTCATCCAGATTTTCGCCTCCGAAAACAACGGAAGTCACTCTGGAAGCAGGTAAGGGAATCGAGTCCAATCTCTGCCCTGTAGCCGGGTTCCAACGCGAAACTCGGGAACCCTCCCATTGAGCCACCCACAGCATTCCTTCGTCATCGATCGTCATTCCGTCAGGTATCCCTTCTCCCTCCGGTATGGTAACGACCGTCCGCTGATCCCGAATTTGACCGCTCTCCAGCTCATAATCAAAAGCGACAACACGCTTGGTTACCGAGTCGATATAATACATCGTTCGATGGTCTTTATCCCAGGCCAAGCCGTTGGAGATTCCAATCGAATCAAGAACTTTTCTCACCTGGAAATCGGTACCCAAACAGTACAGCGCACCGCTAATCTCTTCTTGATTATGGTCCATCGTTCCGGCCCAGAAGCGTCCCCTGGCATCGCATTTCCCGTCATTGAACCGGTTGTTCGGCAGGTCGGATTCCAACTCAGCGACGGGGGTCAACGGATCTGAGTCTGAATTCAATTGATAGAAGCCATGCCGTGCGGCAACCATGAATCCCCCCGAAGCTTTCGGAACGACAGCTCCAACCATTTGGTCGACCTCAATGAAGCTGCTTTCCTTCGTCTTCGGATCGAGGGTCCAAATTTTTCTTTCTATAATATCTACCCAATACAGAAGCTTTCGCTCATGATCCCAGGCAGGACCTTCTCCCAGTGTATTCTTTGCATCAAGCACCAGCTCTACGGAATGCATAGTATCCTCTCCTCTCATGAATGAAACATCGGCCGACGGGGTCCCTTTTCGCTCATCGATAAATTTCAGCGCGCCACATGGAGTACGATTTTTAATAGATCGGGATCCTTCTTTTCCATTAACTCGAAGGCTTCTTCTAATTCATGAAGCTCAAACCGGTGGCTGATGAGAGACGCGGTGTCTACTTTTCCGGAATGCAGCATATCGATCACAGTACTCCAGACGCCGGGACTGCCTAAGGATCCATGCATTTCGAGATCGTAGGTTACGAATCGGTCTACGTCAATAGCGGCCCGTTGACTTCCGCATAAGCCGAGCAAACCAATACGCCCTCCCGGTACCACATAGTCCAACAGCGATTCTACAACGGCACAATTGCCTGTGGCTTCAACCACAACCGTAAATAAATCCGTGCTTTTTCCGTTTTTTAAATTCATCGTTTCGTCCGCCCCAAGGCGTAATCCCATTTCCAACCGGCGATCACGGATATCAAAGAGCACCGTTTTTTTCGCGCCGAATGCCTTGGCCATCTGTACGGCAAGCAGCCCGATGGGGCCCGCCCCGATCACCGCCACCGTATCCTCGGGAGTGATCGACAGTTTGCTGACGCCGCGAAAAGCGACGGCTGCGGGCTCGACAAGGCAAGCTTCCTCAAAGGAAAGAGAAGCATTAAACCGATGAAGAGCATGGACCGGATAAACCATGTATTCCGCGGCCGCTCCGTCTTTGCCCAAAACACCGTTTTCCAATCGATGGGGGCATAGATTATATCTTCCCTTTTGACAATAAGGACAGTGTCCGCACGATATCGTCGTTTCCCCTACGACCCGGTCGCCTACAGCAAAGCCTTTTACTTTACTGCCTAAGGCCGCAATTTCCCCTGACCACTCATGACCGGGAATGACGGGAAAGGTGGATTGATTCGTTTGAAAATAAACCATCGTCCCTTGATAAATTTCCAAATCCGTAGCGCAAACGCCAAGGCAGTGAACCTTGACAAGAACTTCATCCTCTTTATAGACAGGCACTTCCAGCTCTCCGCAGCGAATATGTCTCGGACCGGTAATTTGCATCGCTCGCATCGTTTCAGCCAAATTCACCCAAGCTCCTTTCTTCAACCTTGTATGACGCGCGCACATTCCTTAAGTGCAAGAGATCATGTGTTTACCTAAATTCGCTTCGGCCAGCTCAACGATATGCTGAACAACCGCCGCATCCTGCAAAGTGGATAAAGGCGCCTTTCCTTTTCCGATGCATTCCTTAATAAAGTATTCAGATTCATAGAAAAACAATTCCTCATATTTGGGATAGGCTTTGCCAAGCGTACCAATAGCCCGGTTGTACAGGATATCCCTCCAGGAATAGTTCATGCCTCCTTGCGTACCCAGCACTTTGACCATGTACGTCCATGGCTGGCTCGTATCGTCGTCACAAGCAAAGCTGGAAAAGAGAACCGCTTGTGCGCCGCCCGGCATTTCCAGCAGCATCACCGATTGATCCTCGCGTTCCAGTGTTTGATAGTGCAGTTTCGCCGCGGAACAGCTCATCGAAACAGGCCTTCCCAGCAAATAGAGGGTCGTATACAAATGATGGGTCATGATTTGCCGGATGACGCCCGGATAATGCGAAGCAAGCTCCTCGCTGTGGTGAATGACAAAAGTGAACCAGGCACTGCATATTTTCCCAAGCGCTCCTTCTTCAATATAACCTTTCATCTTGATCATTTCCGGATGGTATATATAATTGTGGGCGGGAAAACAAACCCGGTTCATTTCCTGCGCTACCCGGTCAATCTCGCGGATCTGCTCTACGGTCATGGCGACGGGCTTTTCGATCAACACATGCTTGCCGGCTTTCAAGGCTTGAATAGCCTGTTCATAATGAGCCTCCACCGGAGACAGGATATAGACGATGTCAATGTCTTCGGATTCAATCAGCGCATGGGCATTCGGATATGCTTTGGCCTTCCATTCCTTCTCCCTTTTACTCAGCCGTTCTTGATTAAAATCCGTGATTCCTGCCAATTCCGCATGCTCCAGCTTCTCTACGGACAGCTGATGCAGCTCCGCTACCGCTCCCGTCCCAATGAAACCAATCCGATGCTTGCTCATTCGTATCCCTTCCCTATCCTTTATTTTTGGAGGAACCCATCACATTGGCCGCCACCGCGACAAACAAGACGATGCCCGTAGCCAAATTTTGTCCGGCGGATCCCACCCCTAACAGATTTAAACCATTGACCAGAACGCCCATGAGCAATACACCGACCAGCGTCCGCCACATGCTGCCTACTCCCCCGAACAAAGAGGTGCCGCCCAAAATCACCGCGGCAATCGGCGGAAGCTGCAGACCGACTCCGGCCGTCACCTGCGCACTCCCGATACGTCCGAGCATGAGAATGCCGGCCAAAGCCGCCAATATGCCGCTGATCGTAAGCACTAGTATTTTATATTTGGCGACGTTGATTCCCGACATCTTCGCCGCTTCTTCATTGCCTCCAATGGCGTACACATTTCTTCCGAAAACCGTTCTGCTTAAGACGATGTGGCTGATCACAAAAATAACTGCAAAAACAATCACAATGGACGGAATGCCGAATACTTTGCCCGAACCAAACCATTGAAGACTATCCGGTATGCCGTACAGCGGTTGAGCGCCGGAAAACCATAAGCTGATTCCGTCCACGATAAACATCATAGAAAGCGTTGCCATGAAGGTGGGTATTTTTAATTTGGCATTGGCCATACCCGAGACCGCCCCGACCATTGCCCCGATGAGCAATGTGCAGATGATCGCCAGCCACACCGGCAGCGCAACCCCTATTCCGAAGCCTCCGGTACTGAGAGCGCCTGCAACCAAACCGCTGAAGGTCATAATGCTCGCTATGCTTAAGTCAATTTCGGCCGTGATGATGACAAAGGTTACCCCAATGGCCATAATCCCGATGATTGCCGACTGTCTTAAGATGTTAAGAATATTAGCAACCGAAAGAAAGCTTTCGGCTAAAATAGAAAAGATGATGATGATGATCAGCAATCCGATTAACGGACCGATCGTTGTCATATCCAGCTGCCTAAGCCCTCTGCTTCCGAGAGAGAGTTCCTGAGACAGCTGCAGATTACCGTCGAGCTTCCTTTCTTTATCCGATACAGCCATCTGTTATCCCCTTTCCGACTAGACCACGTCCTTGAAAATATGATTCATGATATTTTCCTTCGTGATCTGTTCATTCGTCAGCTCTTGAACGAGCTTTCCATGATTCATCACCAATACGCGATCGGCCATCCCGATCAGTTCGGTAAATTCCGATGAGATAAATAATATGGCTATGCCCTGCTCGGCCAAATCCCTCATCAGCTGATAGATTTCCGACTTCGCTTTGACATCAATGCCTTTGGTGGGCTCATCCAATATGATAAGCTTGCAATCCAGAGCCAGCCATTTGGCTAAAATGACCTTTTGCTGATTGCCTCCGCTCAAATTTTGAACCAGAACATGCTCGGAAAAGGTTTTAATATTGAGCTTGCTTATATATTTTTTGGCCTTCTGGATTTCCAGCCTGCGATTGAGCAGCATATGTCTGACCGTATCGCGGATGGTCGTTAAATTAATATTTTCCTTCACGCCCAAGCAGCCGATAAAGCCTTCTTTTTTGCGGTCCTCCGTAATCATGGCAATGCCTCGCTTGATGGCATCTATAGGACAGTGAATAACAACAGGTCTGCCGTTCAGGTAAGTGTTTCCCGAGAGCTTCTTGTCTGCACCGAAAATCGCACGCGCCAGCTCCGTACGTCCTGCCCCATTCAGGCCGGCAATCCCCAGGATTTCCCCTTTTCGTATCTCCAGTGAAACATTGTGAAAGTTTCTTCCGGTATACTGTTCGATTTGAAATACAATCTCTTCTTCTACATTTCCTTTCTTGGGATATATGGTTTCTGCGCGATGATCCGCACCTGTCATTAAAGAAATCAGCTTCTTTTCAATATCCGGATCCTTAAACGATAAATCCAGGGTTTCAATTTGTTTTCCATCACGCATAATCGTTACCTTGTCGGATATGGCATAAATCTCCTCAAGCTTATGTGTGATGAAGATGATCGCTTTACCGTTTGCTTTCAGCTGGCGAATGGTTTCGAACAACCGGTTCACTTCTTTGTCGCTTAAAGCGGAGGTCGGTTCATCCAGCAGCAGAATTTCGGCATTCATAGAAAGCATCTTCGCAATTTCCACCATCTGCCTGTCTGCAATACTCAGCCTGCCGACGATATCGCTTGTTGAAAACGTTAAATTCAGCAAATCCAGAAGCTGCTGCGCATTCTCATGCAGCTTTTTGTATTGGACCAAGCCGAAGGCATTTCGCGGCAAGCGACCGAGGTAGATGTTTTCAGCCACATTCAGCTGAGGAATCAAGCTAAGCTCCTGATGTACCATGCCTATGCCCAGCAGCCTGGCATCCTCGCTGTTTTTCATCTGGGCAAGCTGATCATTGACGAAGATTTCTCCTTCGTAATCCGTATAAATCCCGTCGATAATTTTGATTAAGGTGCTTTTTCCGGCCCCATTAGCCCCCAGAAGCGTATGAACCTCGCCTTTATTTATCGATAGATTGATATCCTGAAGGACCGTAATCCCATTGAACTGCTTGCCGATCTGTTTTGTAAACAGCACACACTCCTTTTCCGTTCGTTCGCCCATCTCCGCTCCCCTTTCCGTGGCCCTTCTCCAATGAAAGCGGAAGCTCCATCAGTTCCCCAATAGAGCTTCCCGAACAAATAATTACCAAGCCTTCGTCTTCAGCATTTCATCCGCATTCGCTTTGTCGATGAGATCTGTAGGAACCCATACCTGAGCGTCAACCTTCTCATTTTTCAAATGCTTTACGGCCGTCTTTAACCCATCCCCGAGCATGCTCGGATATTGCAGTGCCGAACCGTAAATTTCGCCGGATTTGATTTTTTCTACGGTCGATTTCTGGCCGTCCATTCCTATCAAAATAAGCTGCTTATCTCGGTTTGCCGCTTTAGCTGCCTGCCATGCGCCTTCAATCATCATGTCGTTATGAGCGATGAAGCCGTGCAAGGTTTTGTTGGCGGTCAGGATGTTTTCTGCAGCCCGCATCGCCGTGGTGGATTGAAATTCTCCATTTAGGCTGGCTACAATTTTGACCCTGGGATTTTTTTCGAGGATATTGTGAATGCCTTTCCCGCGTTCTATCGCTGCAGACGACCCGGGTGTACCTTGAAGCTCGGCCACATTCCATACCTGCTCATTCGGATATTTCTCTTCGAGTCCCTTCAGGAACAGCTTGGCGGCACTCTCTCCCATATCTTCATGATTGGTCCCGATATGAGCTACGACCTTGACATCCTTGGAGGTGACGCTGCGATCCACGGTAAATACGGGGATCCCCGCTTCATTGGCCGCTTTGATCGCCGGGGCTACGCCCTCGGTTGTAATTGGAATAAGAACGATCGCATTGACCTTTTTGACAATCATATCCTCCACATCTCGGTTTTGCTTAGCTTGATTGTTCTCGGCATTATAGAAGGGTGCTTCCACACCTAACTGCTTCGCCGTTTCCTGCCATGATTTCTGAGCGGCTACAAAAAATGTAAATTCAAGCGAGGGCACCGACGTTCCGATAACGAGCTTTTTGTCCGCAGTACCGCCGCTGTTGCCTTGAGGCGCAGGCGCCGGATTGTTTGTACTGCCCTGAGCATTGTTTTGCCCGCCATTGGAGCCCGAAGGCGCAGAGCTGGAGCAAGCGGTTACAAAAAGAAGCAAGAAGATAAGCACTGCACTAAATCCTTTTTTCATGAATGCACACACCCCTCATATGATGGTTTTATTGCTGAATTAAATGTATCAAACCATAGTTAATTTGGCTCTGCACTGAAGTTCCAATATTCTGACTATATCGAGCATTTCATAGCACTCATTTGCCATCGATCTGGATTATTGTTCTAGAGTAAAGGACTGAATTTTTTTTTTTTTTTTTTTTTCAGCCCCTCCTCATCAAACCGTACGTGAAGTTTTCCCTCATACGGCTTTCCGATGTTCGTCATTCATGCGCATGCGATTTACAAAAGCGTCTTTAGTCCATACATT
>NZ_JBVASZ010000048.1:0-24424 GCF_057814255.1 Paenibacillus sp. F024 | reverse complement strand
ATCAGATTATCCTTACTGCTTGCGGAGGTCCACATTGTTCATCCCGCCCTAGTAATGTTCTTACTCAGCAGTATTGACAATCAACCTATTAAGCAGACCTCAGCAACGAACTATAGCGAAGAAGCATAAATCATATACCCTGCCGCTGCAAAGGCGAAAATACCACCCAAAGATGATAAGAAAATAGCCGCGGCTTTCGATTTCAAGATCAGTCTTCTGGCAATAAGCAGGTATGTTAGACAAAATACAAGTGCAGCCGCTAATCCGGCCATCCCCCAAGGTACCCCGCTTAGGGTGAAATCAACACCCTGCTCCAACGATATAAAGTAAATGGACAGTCCCGTACCCAGAGGAAGCCCGGAGATCATCCCGGCGATTTGAGGATTGACTCTTTTGGATATCTCCGCTAATCCAAATATGATGAGTACGGAAATCACGATTTTTATTACCGTTAAACCAATCAGTTCGTTCACCTGCTTATGTTCTTTTAGCGCTTTAGCCCCTGCTTTGGCCTCTACAGTATATCTCTGAGTGCCATATCGATTTTTTCGAATTTAAACGTATATCCTTCTCTCACTAATCGATCGGGAATCACCCAACGACTTTTCAAGACCAATTCCGTTTCCGTTTTGATGAAATATGCGCCGACCTCAAGCATCCATTGGGGAGATGGCAATCCCACATGGATATTCATGGCATCTCGAAATTGCTTCATGAACTCCCGATTAGTGATAGGGTGAGGTGACGAACAATTGAATACTCCTCTCAACTCTTCATTCGCTTTAATAAAGAGAATAATATAATATAAATCTTCGATATGAATCCAACTAAACTTTTGATTTCCAGACCCTTGAGCTCCTCCAAGTCCGAACCTGATCAGATTTTTGATCGGATCGATAACCCCGCCGCTATCTCCTAGTACAATAGCTATTCTTAAGGCCGCTTGCCTGGTATGTGGCAGTTGAAAAGAAAAAAAGGCGTCCTCCCATGCTTTGGCTACATCAACGGAGAAGCCTGACCCCAATTCCCCGTGATCCTCGGTCATCGGACGATCTTCCGCATGTCTGTAGATCGTTGCTGTACTGGAATTGATCCATAAGGAAGGAGGCCTTTCGCACTCCATTATGGCATTTCCGAGCAGTTTGGTTGTCTCCGTCCTCGACTTTAGGATCTCTTCCTTATTCCTCGTATGGTATCGGCAGTTCACAGATTTTCCGGCAAGATTGATCAGCATGTCGGAACCTTCCAGAGCTTCAACCATTCCCGTGCGATCCTTCCATGAGATATGACCGTCCTGTCTGGAAATGATCCTCACTTCATATCCCAAGTTTTTAAATTTACCCTCCAAATATTGTCCGATAAATCCCGTTCCACCGGCGATCACAACTCTTTTGCTCATGCCATCCACTCATTTCTATTCTTAGACTATTTCCGTCGGATTGAGCCGGATTCTTACCCATTCACTTATAGACGGATAATAAACGCAAAGACAAAAATGCCAGTTCATGTACTTTCAACGAATGCTCCTCTATCTCTTTTTGTTTCCTATACCGCATCATCAAGTCGCCAGCTTTATTCTGATGCATTCCTAGACGGATCTTAAAAAGGCGGAAACCCCATTCCTATTATTGCATCCAATGATCCGGTCTGCCGCTTTCTTGATCATTTCATGAGCATTGCTTACCGCATATTTCTCATCAGCTGCTTCGAACATTGATAGGTCATTTAAATGATCTCCAAAACAAACTAGTTTTTTGAAGCTATATTTCCGCTTTAAGTATAATACCGCTTCTTTCTTCGTAGCGCGGCGGTCCGATATTTCAAGCCAATGATAACCTGGAGCATAAATATCAGGTCCAAAGTGACAAATGCATTCCGGCTCATCCTTCAACTGTTGATATACGGATTCCAAATGATTTGCAGTATCAATAGCATTGATCGTAATCAAGTGGTCATTCATACACTCATCATAATGGGAAACTCTTTTAAATCGGGTATCTCCCTTACTTAATCTGCCGCCTATGTACTTCTCTTCACTCCGGTTAAAAATGCCTTTATAATAGATTTTTGAGTTTCCATCCCGATCAACGGTGTATACTAAAGGATTAAGCCCTGCTTGCAAATAAGCTTGAATAATTCGGGCGCCTAGCAAATTGGATAAAAAATTCGTCTTCAGGTTTCGTTCATGTTGGACATCATATATAAATACTCCATTCATTAATACGATGGGTATATTCAAATGTAACTCTTTAAGTATATCTTTGGCGGATTCGATAGACCGCGCGGTAGCGATTGAAAACTTCATCCCTTGTTCAATTAACTCATTGAGGGTTTCGATCGTTTGTATACTTAACACCTGGTCATCATTCAACAATGTTCCGTCCAGGTCAGAAACATATAATATATCGCCCATGCAAATTCATTTCCTTTCTGCCACATCACGGTTTAAGGCACTTCCTTGCTGCAACGTATATATGATGTTCTGGGATGTATCAATTACTTCATTTTACGATCTCATTTATTTTTAAAATTATAACAAAATATAACTATATTTTAAACTTTTGGTTTTACACAACAAAGACACATGCAGGATTTATTTACATATTATTACATCTTCTAATTTTATTAAGGAATTCCCCCCAACCGTCATGCAATCTAAGGAGACTAAAACAAAAAAAAGTGAGGCCAAGCCCTATAAAGCAACCGTGATCACTTGCATTAACAAGTCATTCCATCACGTGCTTTACAGACATTTCCTACACTTTTTTAACCCTTATATCCATTCGTTATTTTTTGGTATGTGCTCTTTATATACTTTCTTATGGTAACGTAGTAAAGCTATTTGAACAATCCATGCTAAGCAAGCACAGATCTGTTCACCAAATACTGCGGGGTTTTCCCTTCATATACATCGAGTATATTCTGTATTGCCTTTTCCCTTATTTCCCGGAACGCTTTTTCAGAATACCAGGCAGCATGCGGGGTCAATATAACTTGATCCATGGTTCTAAACACATGATCAGACGGTAGCGGCTCGGATTCGGTAACGTCCAACCCGCATCCGGCAATTAAACCTTCTTGTAAAGCAGCAATAAGGGCTTCTTCATCAATAATCGGACCTCTAGCCGTATTAATCACATACGCTGTCTTTTTCATTAATTGAAATTCTTTTCCGGATAACAGATGATGAGTCTGATCGATTAATGGAACATGAACGGAAATAAAATCACTGCCGGCCAGCAGCTCATTTAATTCTGCTTTCACCACTCCCGCCTTTTCCATTGTCTCCTTATCTACAAACGGATCATACGCCCAAACCTGATAACCGATACCATTTAATTTTTCGGCGAGCCGGGCCGGTATTTTGCCGAAGCCAACTAAGCCGACTACCGCATCGGAAGCTCTTAAAGGAATCGTTGCTTTTTTAAAATCCCAGTGCCCTTGCTTCACTTGATCATTATAGTCAAAAAGCCTGCGGGCACTGGATAATATAAATGCAAGGGCATGATCGGATACCTCATCGATGCAATAATCATTCACGTTGGCCACCATTTTCCCCAAATCAGAGGCGGCTTGTATGTCAATCATATTTACCCCGATGCCATAACGGGAAACAATCTTTGCCCTGGAGGCAGCTTGTAATACGTCTTTATCAATATTGGCATACAACACTAAAATGGCGTCTGAATCTTGGACGTTCTGAACAATGGTCTCCTTATCCCGAGTTTGCAAAACTTGGAGTTCAATCGGAAGATCATCTCTGGTCGCGTTTTTAATCGCTCCCTCTTCAATCGCCAAATCGTTCCATTCATAATCGACTAATGTAATTTTAAATGCTTTTTTCAAGATTCTCTCTCCTCTTTTCCTCTATATAAATACAAGAGACAACCACGAAACGTATGTAATGATTAACAAAGTGGTTACCAAAGCTAAGAAGCCAGGCATGATCTTTTGGGAGATCGTCTCTATTTTCAAATTTGAAACCCCCGAAGCCACAAATAGATTCAAGCCCAGAGGGGGGGTAATAAATCCGATGCTCAGGTTAACAATCATTATGATACCGAAATGAATAGGATCAATTCCCAATCCGGTTGCTAAAGGAAAAAGAATGGGGGTTAGGATAATCACAGAAGCAATCGTTTCCATAAATGTACCCACAATCAATAGAAGAATATTGACCAGAAGCAGAAAGATGAAAGGATTATCCGATAAGGAAATAACCGTTTGGGCAATCTCATTCGGGAATTCTGCCAAAAATAGCTGCTGCAGCCACAATGATCATAATGGTTCCTGTGGTGACCGAAGACGACTTGATCACTGCAATTAAATCCTTCCATTTTAACTCACGGTATACAAGCATGCTCAGAATAAATCCGTAAATGACGGCTACCACAGCCGCTTCCGTGGGGGTAAAGATCCCGCCGTAAATTCCACCAAGAATAATAACAGGCATGAGTAAAGCCCATTTTCCTTCGTTAACCGCTTGAAGACGTTCTTTCCAATTTGCTTTCGGCGACTTGGCAAACTGATTTTTCTTCGCATAAATTACAGCCCAGATAATTAAACTGAGTCCCATTAAAATTCCGGGGATAATCCCTGCCAAAAACATATCGCCAATCGAAACATTAGCCGAAACTCCATAAATGACCATCGGGATGCTTGGCGGAATAACAATTCCAATCGTGCCTGCAGCTGCGACAAGAGCGGTAGCAAATACCTTGTCATATCCTTTTTTGACCATTTCAGGAATCATGATAGAACCAATTGCAGCTACTGTAGCTGGCCCTGAGCCTGAAATGGCGGCAAAGAACATAGCTGTTAACACTGTCGCAATCGCAAAGCCTCCTGTATGGTGGCCTACAAATGCATTGGCAACCTTAAAAAGTCGTTCCGAAATGCCTCCTCTACCCATGAGGTCCCCGGCTAGAATGAAAAATGGGATGGCCATTAAGGGAAAAGAGTCGTTCGCTGTAATTAACACCTGGGTAATCAAACTAAAGGGCAATTCAATACTCGTAAAAAGAATGGTTACTACGCTGGACAGGATCAAGGCAAACCCAACGGGAACGGATAACAAAAGTAAAATAATCAAGGATGCAAATAAAAAGATAGCTGGTGACATTAGCCCTGCTCCCCTCTCTTGTGACTCCATAATGAAATGGATACATTGATTAGTCGAATCGATGTCAAGAGAAATCCAACGGGTAATGAAGAGTAGACCAACCACATAGGCAATTCAAGATTAGCCGATGTTTGTCCGAATTCAAACATTTGTCCCACTAGAACAAATCCTTGATACGTAAATAGGACCGAAAGGGCAAAAACCAGCAAGTATGTCATTTGTTTTAACACTTTTTGAATAAATACAGGAAAAAGGTCTATGATTATGTCAATACTGATGTGTTTATTTTCTTTAAATCCAACTCCGATGGTCAGAAAAATAAGCCAAATAAATAAATACCGCGACGCTTCTTCCGTCCATGTAATTGAATCACCGAACACATACCTTGATACGACTTGAATAAAAATAAGAATAATCATCGTTAACATAAAAAGTGAAACGATCATTTTTTCAAAGTGATGATCTATCTTCTTCAGCATGATACCCGGCCCCCCCTAATGATATAAGATAGAATGTACATCTTTCTAGGAAAGGAGCATCCTTATAGCAGGAATGCTCCTTTTAGGAGGTACAAATTTTCCTATTTAGTAGTCTCTTTCATTAGTTTGTCGAAGATGTCAGCCCCAACCTCAGCTTTGATGTCTGCGTAAACAGCACTCATCGCATCTTTAAATCCTTGCTTCTGCTCATTAGGCAGCTCTGTTACTTCCATTCCCTTATCCACTAAAAGCTTAAGCGCTTTCTCCGCATCCTCTTTGGAAAGCTGGCGATTATACTTTTGGGTTTCTACAGCTGCATCCATAACCACTTTCTGCAGGTCCTGAGGCAGACCATCATAAAACTTTTTGTTGATAATCACAGGCCAAGGCGAATAAACGTGACCGGAAAGGGTCAAATATTTTTGTACTTCATAAAATTTTTGAGAATAGATTAGTGAGAGCGGCGTTTCCTGAGCGTCGACCGTTTTTTGCTGCAAAGCCGCGTAAAGCTCTGTGAACGCAATCGGGGTGGCGTTGGCACCTGTTGCAGACCATGCTTTGATTTGCATCGGGCTTTCAAGCGTGCGTAATTTAATTCCTTTCATATCATTCACGCTTTTAATGGCATGCTTATTATTCGTCAAATGACGGAATCCATTTTCCCAGTAAACAAGCCCTTTAATCCCTTTTTCAGAAAGTGCGCTAAGAACTTGTTGACCGACCTCTCCATCCAGTACTTTATGCGCTGTTGCTGAATCATTGAATACATATGGAAGATCCCATAATGCCATTGGTTTCGAGAAGGCGACTAAAGGAGCGGAAGATGGAGCAGCCATCGTTAGATTACCTAACTGAATAGCTTCAATCATTTCCCTTTCACCGCCAAGCTGACCATTTGGATAAATCTCTACTTTGATTTTTCCATTGCTGTTAGCTTCTACAATTTCTTTGAATTTTTCAAAGGATTTATGGCCAAAATGCTCTTGCGATGTAGCATGCCCGGCTTTAATAACAAACGTTTTATCCGCACTTGCACTTGCGTTATCTGTTCCATTAGACGAATTGGAACAAGCCGCTAATACTAGTGAACCCGACATCATTACCGCTAAGAAATATTTACCTTTTTTCATCTTTATAACACTCCCCTTTTTTTAATTTCATTATTTATGGGCTAGTTCTTGAGCCACCGTTATTATCCAATCTTCTTGACCACCAACCGCCTTTAATTCAGCTATTCTAGTTAGTATATCTCTGGCATCTACTCCATACTCTTTACCTGCCCGTTCAGCAAATAATAAAAATGAAGAATATACGCCCGTATACCCAAGAGTTAGGCTAAGTCTATCGATTTGGACAGGTCTTACCATCATCGGCTTCATCACATTCTCTGCAGCGTCCATGACCTTATATAGATCGATATTGTGCGGGATATGTAATTTGTTCATCACTGCTATCAATTGCTCGAGTGCCGCATTCCCTGCTCCGGCTCCCATCCCTGCCAGGCTTCCGTCAATTCTCGTGGCACCTTCCTCCATGGCAACAATCGAGTTGGCCACGCCGAGCGAAAGATTGTTATGAGCATGAAAGCCGATCTCGATCTGCAGCTTTTCTTTGAACAATGAAACCCTGCGACGTACATCGTCCATCGTTAAAGCGCCGGCTGAATCTACAACATAAACGCTTTGGGCTCCGTACGATTCCATCTTTTTTGCTTCTTCTACAAGCTGCTCCGGATCAGCCCGATGTGACATCATCAGAAAGCCCACCGTATCCATACCCAAAGCCAGACCTGCTTTAATATGCTGCTCCGAAACGTCCGCTTCGGTACAGTGAGTGGCTACCCGAACCACCGACGCTCCCAGGTCCCTCGCTTTTTTCAAATGCTCAATCGTCCCTATCCCAGGAATCAGCAGCACGCCGATTTTGGCCTTTTTGGCCGCAGCTACTGCGGTAGAGATCATGTCTTCCTCCGTCTCTTTCGAAAATCCATACTGTATCGAGCTGCCGCCCAGCCCATCACCATGCGTAACTTCGATAATATCCGCACCTGCATCATCAATGAGCTCTGTCAGTTGAGCAATTTGCTCTACCGTGTACTGATGGGAAATTGCATGCATCCCATCCCGCAATGTAACATCATTAATTAGAATTTTTTTGTTCATTATACATTCTCCTTTTGTACCAACGATGCAGCCATTAGTTCACCTGTTTTCACAGCAGCACAAGTGATGATATCCAAGTTACCTGCATAGATCGGCAGGAAATCGCCAAGCCCTTCCACTTCAATAAAGACTTTGACAATCCCGTCCCTCATAACGGGCTCTGACATAAGGCGGTACCCCGGAACGTAACTCTTTACCGTTTCCACCATGTCATAGATCGACGCCTTAATCTCACTCTCTTTATGGTAAGAATCTTCTGATACTTTGGCATAAATCGTATTTCTCATGATGATCGGCGGATCAGCAGGATTTAAGACAATAAGCGCCTTGGCCTTTTGCGCTCCTCCTATTTTTTCCAGTGCACGGGCCGTTGTGATTGTAAATTCATCAATATTTTGTCTTGTCCCCGGGCCTGCGCTTCTACTGGATACAGAGGCCACGATTTCACCATATTCCACAGGGGCCACTCTAGTAATCGCTTTCATTATTGGTACAGTGGCTTGTCCACCACATGTAACCATATTGACGTTATCAAGTTGTTTAACGCTTTCTTCATTTAAGTTAACGGAAGGGATGACAAAAGGTCCTACCGCAGCAGGAGTAAGATCAACCACCTTCTTGCCCAACCGTTTTAATACTTCGGCGTGATGGTAATGCGCTTTGGCCGACGTTGCATCAAATACAATTTCAGCTAAGGACGAATTGGCTTCAAACCCGGAAACTCCCGTGTCGATCGTCTGCAATCCGTTTTCACGCGCTAACGCCAGCCCCTTGGATTGCGGTTCAATACCTATCATTACAGCAGGCGAAAGCGTCTCGCTTCTAAGCAATTTGTACATTAAATCGGTACCGATGTTTCCCGAACCGATGATGGCGCAATTCACTTTTTTGTTCACTGGTTTTGTTCATCCTCTCTTAAACGTTTCGCAGCTTGTTTGTAAAATTCCCCGGCATTTTGAAGATGATGTACTAACTCGGCTTGAGCTTGTTCGTTTTCTCCGCGTTCAAGGAACTCAACAATCTTAAAATGCTCTTCAATGATTTCTTTTTGA
This sequence comes from Paenibacillus sp. F024, assembly GCF_057814255.1. Classification (NCBI taxonomy): domain Bacteria; kingdom Bacillati; phylum Bacillota; class Bacilli; order Caryophanales; family Paenibacillaceae; genus Paenibacillus; species Paenibacillus sp. F024. The sequence continues at coordinate 15,609 of NZ_JBVASZ010000048.1, read as the reverse complement.
TGGTTCATTGTAAAATCCGATGTAACGTCAATCAATGTTTTAATTGGCCCATTGAGTGACTTCCATAACTGAACTAGCGTCTTATTGCCTGTAAGTTGAATAAGCATAAAATGAAAAGTTAAATCAGATTCCACATCACGCTCCCCTTTTAATAGTGCGTCCTCCATATTTTGCACATAACGGTACATCTCCGCTTTCCCCAGCTCTATTGCTTCTGGGGTAATTTGAGAGATTGCAAATTTTTCGAGCTGGATCCTCGTATGATACAAGTTCTCCAGATCCTTTATAGAAAAACCTTCAACCACACTTCTACCGTTTGAAGGTGTAGTCACTAGCCCTTCATTTTCGAGCTGAACAATTGCTTCTCTAATAGGCCCTCTGCTTACACCCAATTCCTTGGATAAAACAGTTTCCTTGAGATGAGAGCCGGCTTTTATATCACCGAGCATAATACTTTTTCTTAAAATAATAAGTACCTGCTCACCTATTTTTTGTTTATCAACGGTTTTTAAATGAATCATACGGCTTCACTCCAAAGTGTTAACAGTTAACTGTTTTTAATATAAGATAAAAGCGCTTTCGCGTCAACGGTTTTGTAGGAATTTTGTTGTTTTATGAATACTCTCACACCATCATGTTCTTTATTAGCTTATGACAAGTCGCCATCTCTACAAGAAGTGACAAGGAATACAACAAGGTATGTGGATGAGTAATCGGATGAAAGATACGTGCAAATCGTGCGGAAAACCAAAAAAGCCAGGCTGCTTGAGCAACCCGGCTATCATTCCATCCGCATGAACCGATAGCTTAGACCCGTGGCTTTGCGTCTCCGCCTTTCGAACGGATTTGCCTTTGTTCATTGCTTAGCCGGCCTGTCATAGAATGTCTCGCTTTGCATCCTCCAATATCATCTTGTCAAAAAAGAGGATATACCGCATTCCGCCGCCCATCCGTCTTCCAAAAACTTGTTCTCGATTCGCGTCCTTTCGGCATTGTTGTTCAGAGACTGTTCAATGGCTTCAAAAATTTTAGTGTTTTTCCATTGGGTTTCCCCGCAATTGTCAGTTAGATTCCCCTGTAGAATGCATTCGGATAATTGTTCGATGCTGTGTAAATTTCGATTCCCTTTTATCGTTATTTCTTTTTTGTCGTTTTCTGTTTGCACCCAAATCACGCCATCGCCACCGTTCAAATCAGGACGATACGCACAAGGGAGCTTAATGATGCCCCTTGTACCAATCACTTCATATTCATTTCGCATCATCGTATCGCAACTGCAGTCCACAAGCGCTTGGATACTGCCCGGGTAGTCGAAAATCATTATGATTGTCTGATATGCTTCGTTTTGTTTCCCTTTCCCTAAAGCAACAATATTCAAGGGCTCCCGTTGAAGAATATGTCGAATGGAATTTAGACCATCGGAAACAGGACAATACCATTCTTCGTTTATAAACTCCTTCATGCCGGCAGGGAAGGAAAAGCTCAATTTTATCATGCTAATATCGCCAATGAAGCCTGTTTCAATTAAATGCTTGACCTCGGTGTGTTGTGGATGGGGAATTCGATAACCGGAGTCCATAAAAAGGACCTTATTGTCTTTGCACGTTTTCATTACTTGTGCTGCGTCCCGTGCGTTAATAGCAGCCGGTTCTTCACATAAGACATGTTTCTTGGCATTGGCGGCCTTTAATGCCCACAATAGCCGCAGGTTACTTGGTAATCGAATATATACTGCATCCACATCGGGATCATGGATGATTTCTTCATAATGACCATGATCGTGTTGAACTAAATCTGCAATAAGAGAATGATTAAAGACAGCTAATAAATCTTCATTACTCGATGGATGTATACTTAATACACCCCATTTTACTTTTTTGCCTTCCATAAATTCTCCACCCTCTTGTCTGGTCAGCTTCTTAGATCCCGGCCAAGCTTCCGATAGATCGTGCTGCGGTGAACACCTAACCTGCTGGCCGCTTCTGATACATTCCCATTGAACTCATTGAGAATCGAACGAATCAGTTCAATCTCCTGATTCCTGCCTTTACTCCTTAAAAGGGACATATTCGGTTTAATCACTTGCTTCATCCTGCAGCCCAGCACTTCCTCCGGCAAATCAGCAACGCGCACAGCATTTCCGTTAGATCTGGCGGCAATCCGATAAGCAATATTTCGCAATTCACGGACGTTTCCAGGCCAATCATAACCCTCGAGAATTCGCATAGCTTCCTCATCGAATCGTGCCGGCGGTGATTGTCCAATCTCTGAGCAAGCTTTTTGCATGAAATGATTTAATAGCAGAGGGATGTCTCCCTCTCTTTCCCGCAAAGGAGGCACACGCAATGATAGTACATTTAGTCGATAGTAAAGATCGCGACGAAACTTACCGTTTTCAACATCAACAAGAAGATTTCGATTGGTGGCTGCAATAATCCTTAAATTTACCTTGATTATTTTTTTTCCGCCCAGACGTACGACTTCCCGCTCCTCTAGAACTCGCAGCAATAGCGTCTGTAAGTCCAACGGCATTTCCCCGATTTCATCAAGAAATAAGGTTCCTCCATTGGCTTGTTCAAATCTCCCCGCTCTGCCTTCTTTTATGGCGCCTGTAAACGCACCGCCTTCATAGCCAAAAAATTCACTCGCTGCGAGCTCCTTGGGTACAGCTCCGCAATTCACTGCAACAAAGGGGCCTTCTGCCCGGAAACTGCCTGCATGTATAGATTGCGCCAATAATTCCTTTCCCGTGCCGCTTTCGCCTTCAATCAGAACCGGAAAATCACTTCTCGTAGCAAATTTAGCTTCTGTTACGGCGGCCAAAAACTTCCGGGAGCATCCAATGATGCAAGCAAATGAATATTTTGTTGAACCCCCCTCAGCTAGCCGGTTCTCAAGGCTCGGTGGTATAACCTGCACTACAGCCCCAATCGGGTTCCCTTCGTCAAAACAGGTGCGAAGTAAAAACCTCCATTTTCCGTTTTTCCTCTCAATTTCCCAGTTCATTTCCGTTGACCATGTTTTTAAAGCATATATGGGACTATCAACAAGACGATGGTTCGAATTAATCCAGCCGTGCTCATACAATTTCGGAGATGCTTTGATCACGACTCCTCCACGGTCAAGGGCGACGAAAAGTGTGTTCCGTTGGTTTGAAGTCCCGTCTAAGCAGTACTCCATAACCTTGTTTCGTTGCAGCTCCAGCTTGTGGCGCAATCGTTCTTCGATGACCCTCGAAACCGAAACAACTGCAGACAGCGAGTGAGGGTGGGCAAACTGCCAAGGACCCGTCAAATCAACAATTCCCAGAATACTCTGGGTAGCCGGATCTCGAATCGGTGCTGCGGCACAAGTCCAATTATGTACCTCTTTGCAAAAATGCTCCGCTGCAAAAATTTGTACGGGAGCTGCATTTAAAAGCGCCGTGCCGATAGCGTTCGTACCCGCATGGCCTTCAGCCCAAGACGATCCTTCGACAAAATTCATTTTCTCCGCTTTATCTCTTAAGCGTTTATCTCCATCAATTTTTAAGATCGTACCTTTCGGGTCCGTCAATACGACCAAGTGGCCGGTATCATAGGCCAGCCCGCTCAATATGGAATCCAAATCAAATACAAGCGGATTGTTCATTAGGTACTCTTTAATATGATCCTCAGGTAAAATAGTCTCCGATTGGGGCTTCAGGGGATGAACCCCTTGGAAATGACAGCGCCTCCATGATTCCAGCACTAAAGGCCTTACGTTGATATCCAAATAATTTTGGAGTATAAAGCTCTCCCAAGCAGCCTCCAATTTGGATTTTGTAAAACCCGGGGAGGACCAAGCATCTAATGCAAGATACGGATTCATTTTGTAGAGATACACCTCCTAAAATTACCCGTTATTCAATTGTATTTTTCTTCAAATCATCGTGTATTTACTCTAATCATATGAAATATCCTGTGGATTTTAGTCTTACGTGAGGGGAGGATTCAATTGAAAATATTGGAATTAGGAAGTTTTTAAACGCAGCAGCCGATGCATGGCCCTTGTATATGTAAGCGGTTTCTTTTTGGGGAAACAAATTAGCAAACTTTTTTTTATTTTAAAGTATACCTCAACTCATGTATTAAATCAATTTAATTTATTGCTTTTTGGAAAGTGAAATACCCCTTCAGCCTATGAGATACAAGGCTTAAAGGGGTATTCATTGACCTTCCTCCAACAGCAGCCAGCTAAGTCATTTTCAAGATTAGGTTAACCGATAGATAATCGGAATTGCCTGTGGCCGCATAGACCGGTATGCATATTATAACTATTTCTCCCCGGACTTCCAGTTCGCAGGGCATAAGCTAAAGGGAAAAGAGAAGTATCTGTTTATTTAAACGCCGACGTATCCATTGGCATCGTCAGGGTTAGCAAACAACAATACCTTGTCATCCATTAGGATCATGCGGCCATAGTGGGTAGACATCTCTACCTGGAAACTGTAGGGGTCAAAGTCCCTCCCCAAAGCTTCACTAATTTCATTCATGTCAAACTCCAATACGCTTACCCCGTCAATTCGGATCATGGCCGGGTATTGCGTAACTTCTACATCGGGTTTATCGCGCATAATGTCGGCAATGACTCTTCCCTCGACGCTATCGCTTAAAGTGATGCCGCATTTGTTGGAGAACCCTTTTTCCAGATCAAATTGGCTGCTCACAGCTTGACCCCCTTCGGTAAATTTAAATCAAGCAGCTTTAATATGGCGTTAAAACGCTCGTGTGCACGATTCTTGGATGCATCGAACGTCGTTACCTTCACACGAGGCTGCGACCAAAGCGGCTGCAGCAGTTGAGAGGCCTTCACGCACATCGGCACCCACTTTTTTAACCATTCCCCTGCCACTTTCTTATTGTGATCTCCATATTGCGGATCGCTCAGCAGAATAGAAAACATTTCAAAAGAATAGGACAGGTTGCGTTCAAAGTCGGCTTCTGCGGTCGAAACAACGGTCGGAGTAACAAAGTCGCCATGAGATGCGGCAAACTGCATCAAGAAGCCGCTTCGAAACAGCTCCCCAACCAAAGGCTCATAAACTAAATTGACTGCGAAAACCTGCTCCGCCCAATCCGTGGAAGCCGGGAGGTGCTCAATAACCTCGCGCACCCCTTGCCAGAGAGGATTATGCAGCCAGTTCTCCTTGCCCGCTGCTTCATCCAACGATTTAACATCTTGAGCGATATCCATGATACACAATGCGACATCCTGCGCGTAGCGCAATTTATCCGAGGCGTTCACCAGAATGGCATTGTTAATCATCTGTGACATGCCGTCACGCTGTGCCGATTGAAAGAGCATACCCAAACCGTATTCCGGATGCTTTGAAGCACCCAAGTGATCTTGCAGTATTTTAGTCCAGGTTTGATCGAGATTCTCAAAAGCATTTTCTGCACGGGCATTTTGAATCGTTAGAGAGACCTGTTTTTCGATAGCCGCCTGACGAATAAAATGGGTGCGCTCCCATTCCCCGTTCGGATCGCGAAAAACGTGCCAGTCCGAGGACTTTATTTTTGTATGCTTTTCCGAATAAGCGGGGGTTCCGTCGGCAAAAGAAATAATCCAATTTTGCAGCAGATAGCGATTTGGGTCCGGCTGCACATCGACGGTGACATCCTCATAAATCGTCGCACGGCGGCCTTTAGGTTGATAGTAATTAAATTTACGACTTTCACTGCCCACGAACTTTTTAACGCCGGCTTCAGCAGAATTCACAACTTCGACATCGTTATTCATATCTCTACCTCCGATTCTGAATGAAAACTGTTAGAGATCAGTTGGATGCGGGTACAAACTTATCGAAGAAAATCCGGTCGGCCGCAACACCCTTCTCCCTAAGAAGCGGAATCGTCGCATCGATCATCGGTGCGGGCCCGCATAAAAAGACTTCCAATTCCAACACTGTCTTGGTTTTATCCAGATACGATTCCACGACCTTGGTAATAAGTCCGGTTTCACCCTCCCAATTGTCTTCCGGAAGCGGTTCCGAAAGGGCCGGAATGAAGCGGAATCCCGGAAAACGGCTTGCGATTTCTGAAAATTGATCTAAATAAAACAAATCGCGTTTCGTTCGTGCTCCATAGAAAAAGGTAACGTTGCGCTTCACACCTTTATCCACCATATCATTGAGGATGGACCAAAGCGGCGCCATACCCGACCCGCCTCCAATGAGAAGCATATCGTCCGTATGTTCCTCACGGCGGATACAATTGCCGAATGGGCCGCGAACCTCCAGCTCATCCCCGACCTTCAGGTGCTCATCCAAGAGAGTGGAAAATTTTCCTCCCTTAAAAATTTTAATCATAAATTCAAGCCGGTTTGAATGTTTGGGGCTGTTGGCCATGGAATAGGAACGATATAGATTGGTTCCCGGCAAGTAAACATCCATAAATTGTCCTGCATGAAAGGTGATCCGATCGGGTTCATTCAGCTTTAATACAATCCGTCTTATGTCATGTGTGAGAGATTCTATTTCGGATACCGTTGTACGGAAGCTTTTGATAGGAACAGATACTTTCAGAGCGTCTTCATCATACTGCAACAGCTGAACCGTTAAATCGCTGTATGGAACCGCTTTGCAAAGAAGAATATGGCCTTCTTCTTTTTCAAAATCAGGAAGTGCAAAGGTGGAATACCGCTCCATCTCGACATCACCGTCAAGAAGGACTGACTTGCAAGTGGAGCATTGCCCTTCCTTGCAGCCGTGCATCAAAGCGATACCCTGACGGAAGGCCGCATCCAATACGGTTTCACCCTCTTCTACCTCCATCTGTACCCCCACAGGCTCGAGTGTAACTGTGTATGTCATGATTTGACTCCTCCCTGATATACGTTAGAAGCGAGTGATTAATGGATCTTGAAACCGGCTCGATATTCGGCAATGTGCTTCTGGCGCTGCTCGGGAGACATAGCCCTCAGATCCAATAAAGGACTTCGGACTTCAAAGCCTTTCACATGGTCCAGCGTCCACATCTTGTTATCTTCAAAATGCAGATGCGGCTGAGGAACCAAGGTTTTCCCGTCCTGACGAACAAAGCCTAATTCCTGCATGACATCCGCCAGATCTCTGCCGTGATAAACCTCTTCCCATTGGCGGCGTCCGCTGAAACGCCCCATGGCCGGCGTCGGGCGGCCTTTATAGTTGTCCGCAAAGGCAACCTTATGCGTCCAGCAGCATTGTTCGGAGCAATACGTGTGCAGCTCGCCGTTTACTTCGTCCACCACGAGATCCTCACGTACCACAATGGGGACCATACAGCTCCAACAACGATGCGGGTAAACATAGCCAGTGTCAGCCCAAGCGATAGGCGTACTGCCGGCCTTGGAAAGCTCGCGATAGTGATCCCACCATTTTCCGAATTTGTTGTACCACCCCGGATATTTCGCTTCGAACCATTCGTAATCGCGCTCCTCAAGCGGATCGATTCGCCAGAAATTGAGCGGCCAGCCTGTGGCAAAGAACTGGGCCACCCCATGCGTGTAGAAGTCCTTCGTTATGCGATCCCATGCCGCTTCCACATCGTCATGGTGAATTTTAAGCCCATACTTCTCCAACGGGATTAAATAACTGCGATAGTAATCATCATATACCCACTTGCGCCAGAGCTCCGCGTAAGATTCTTTTTTCTTATTCCGATCCTTGCTTCCGTATTCGATTATGGTACCTATCGCCGCATCGACAATAGCGTGATTTTGCCAGAACGCATATCGGATATCGCGTTCTAACAGGTCGTGATTATCCGAATCGCCCAACACCATCATCAGCGTACCGTATCCGTTGTTAATATGGCGGGACTCGTCAGATTGCACCGACAGAAAAATGGTCGGGAGCACATAATCCCCATTGGCCGCAGCCTCGGAAGGCATGGCTACGAACAGCGTATTCGTGAAGGCTGTTTCAGCGACAATCTGTAAATAAATGTTGGCCGCAGTAATCGCATCGCCTGTAATAAACCCTTCGCCAAATTGGCGTCCGATCGTGGTTGCATAACACTTTCCGAATGCTTTTTGAGTAATGTCAAAACCTACGGGATCAATATAATTTTCCATATACCACTTTTTCAAATTCATTTGAATCGTAGAATGCCGGAATTCATCGATCATTTGCATCGTATAACCATTCTTCAATTCGTCATTCGGCACCACATTGCTTAACAACGCCATAGATCGGGAGGCTGAAATTTCCGGGAATGGAATAATGGCCAAGAACAGCTTCATCCATTCAATCCACCGCGGTTCGGCGTTCTGGAACATATTTCCGCGAAGAGCGGCATCCATGGCACCGAATACCCGATTGTCTTTTTCCTCCTCCATGGGGAAGTATGAACGCAGTACCTGCTTCATTGTATCCTTAGGCGCCTTGGAAAACTTGTAATCCGTCGGATATTTTAGCGATTCCTTCGCATAGCTCGGAAGCCATGCCAAATCCTTGACCCTGTTGTGAGCTTCGGAGATGCTCATCCCGGGTTGCGACTTAATCTTCGACAGTGAAGATGCCATAAAAAAATCCTCCTTTGAATGGTTTTGAAAAGAATCCTATGATGGAGCCGAATAGTATTCCTCTCACACTTAAACAGAGCAATTCTCATGCCAATACGTGATCTGGCAGCCAGCTTAAAATCAAAAGTTATAAAAAAATGAATACTGTATTATGGAAGAAACACGAAACCTGAAACTGAGCCCTTCCATGCATGTGCGACAGTATGAATTCAAGTCCGTCTTATTTGTCACACTACTGTTCCCTTTCTGCGACAGTTGCGAAACATTGCGACGGTTTGTGGCCGTGCAACCAGCCTCTCTATCCGGCCAAACCGTTACCAAGAACACGTATTATAACCAGAATTTTCTTTACCGTCCTTCAAATTGGGATAAATAATCATGTTGGCACGATTTTTGCTTTGTATATAAGCAAAGGGGAAATTCCTAACCTTGTTTTTTATTACCAAATGAAGGGGGTTGAAAGAATTACTCAATTGCTTATAAGGTAATATGGATTTCCCGAATCGCATTGACAAATTAATGGAGGGATTCACATGTTTAAAACCGCAAATGGAGAAGAAATTTTCGTAATAGACAGTCATATTGCTTTATGGGACGCAAGTGTGGAGAACCAGCAAAACATCCACGGCGCCGAATTTATCAACTGCTTCTACGACTATCACAAAAATCTTAGTCCTGCAGAGTATGTATGGCCTAAGGAGAAATTTTTGAAATACGATGCGCAGACTCTGATCGATGACGTGTTCGCAAAAGGATATGTAGACATGGCCATCTTTCAGCCCGTCTTCCTAACCGATTTTTATAAAGCTCCATTTGGCGATATTGAAAAAAACTCCTTGCTTGCCAAACAATATCCGGGCCGGTTCATTAGCAATGGATCCTTTGATCCTCGCGACGGGGAACGGGGACTTGAATATCTGGAATATCTGGCAAAAAACCACGGCGCTACGGGCGTTAAATTATATACTGCGGAATGGCGGGGATCTTCTAAGGGCTATAAGCTTACTGATCCTTGGGCTGAAAGGTACTTGGAGAAATGCGAAAAGCTCGGCATCGTTAACATTCATGTGCATAAAGGACCCACGATCACTCCCCTGAATAGGGATGCATTTGATGTAGCGGATATTGACGCAGCAGCATCAAACTTCCCCGGATTGAACTTTATTGTGGAGCACTGCGGGCTCCCCCGCTTAGAAGATTTTTGCTGGATCGCAACGCAAGAGCCCAATGTTTATGGGGGATTAGCCGTAGCCATGCCTTTCATTCACAGCCGCCCCCGGTATTTTGCACAAATCATGGGCGAACTGCTGTACTGGGTGGGTGAAGATCGCATCTTATTTGGAAGCGATTACGCGCTTTGGGAACCGGGTTGGCTGATCGAGAAATTTATGGCCTTCGAGCTGCCTGAGGATATTGAAAAGGAAACGGGAAGCAGCTTGAGTCTATCCGTCAAAAAGAAAATTTTGGGCGAAAACGCCGCCAGATTGTATGGCATCGATATTGAAGCGCACAAGGAAAAGTTATCCGGCGACCAGGTCGCCATGTAAAAAAATGGGGATAAGGGGGTTCAGTATGCAGCAGCGAGAAGAAGTCTTTGCTAAATTAGCCACTGTCAATGATCCGGAGCTGGACCGGTCGCTAACGGACTTGGACTTTATTAACGAAGTAACGATTAACGGGCATGCCGTAAAAGTATCCTTCCGCCTGCCTACCTATTGGTGCTCCACAAACTTTGCTTACATTATGGCGGAGGATATTCGCGACCGCGTTTCGGAGCTTCCCTGGGTAAGCAGCATCGAAGTTAACCTTGAGGACCATTGCAACTCGGTTGAGATCAATACCGGGGTCAATACACGTAAATCCTTCTCTGAAACGTTCCCGGAAATGGCAGCAGGAGAACTTAACGAACTGCGAAAGACCTTTCGTCTTAAAGCATTCCTGACCCGCCAAGAAAAAGTGCTGCAGCATCTCTTTCATGAAGGAGTTGAACCTGCTGCGATCTTGCATTTGACCCTTCGCGATTTAACGGATCTTGTGGCATGTACAACGGAAGGCAAAGGATTGTTAGAGCGATACTTGGACATTCGCGGGGAGCTTGGACACAGCAACGAACCGCAGAGTACAGCTTTCATACAGGCTGACGGCAAGCCGTTGGAGCTGGCCGATTTCCCGGAATACTTAGCCGTTGCACGCAGAACCCGCCTGAGCATGGAGTTTAATGGACATTATTGCCAAGGATTATTTCAAACCCGTTATCACAATAACTCATCCGATCTGGAGGAATGTACCCATGAAAGCAGCGCGTTTATATCATTACAATGAACCTTTGCGTATAGAGCAGGTGCCCGATCCGACGATTACAGACCCTAATGATGTGATTGTAAAGATTGGAGGCGCGGGGGTTTGCCATACAGACCTTCATCTGATCGAGGGCATTTGGGCAGAGACGCTTGGCACGGCGCTTCCCCATATCATCGGTCACGAAAATGCGGGCTGGGTCCATCAAGTCGGTTCCGCCGTCACTCACTTTAAGGTGGGAGATCCGGTGATCCTGCATCCCGTCTCCAGCTGCGGCAAATGTTTGAACTGTCGAGCCGGCGAGGATATGCATTGTCCGAACTTAAAGTTTTCCGGCTTGACCGTAGATGGAGGATACGCGCAATATCTCAAGACAACCGAACGTTCTCTCATTCCTTTGCCTGAACAGGTGAACCCTGCTGATGTCGCGCCGTTTGCCGATGCAGGAATTACGGCGTACCGGGTTGTCCGCAAAGCTGCTCCTTTGGCGAAGCCGGGTACCAAAGCTCTCATCATCGGGATGGGCGGACTAGGACATATCGGCGTTCAAGTGATGAAAGAATTAGGAAATGCCGATATCATTGCCCTCGATAAAAATAAGGAGCGCCTGAATATGGCATTGGAATTAGGAGCCATCCATGCCGTAGAGGTCAATCATCATACGGTTTCCCAAGTAAAAAGCCTCACAGCCGGTCAAGGCGGTGTTGATATTATCATCGACTTCGTGGGCAACGATCAAACGCATGCCGAGAGTATACAAATGCTTCGCAAGGGAGGAACCTACTTTGTTGTCGGTTACGGAGGAACCGTAAAAGTGCCTTCCCTGAACATCATCAACAATGAAATCAGTATTGTTGGCAGTTTGGTCGGAAATTACAATGAGCTGTATCAGTTAATGGAACTTCACTCTCGGGGAAAGGTAAAGCTCCACTCCACCAAGTATGCACTAGATGAAGCCAATGACGTACTAAACCTGCTGCATCAGGGAAAAATCAACGGACGGGCAGTTTTGGTCCCCTAAACGACACCAGCAGGAGGAGCGCCGGACGGTTGCCGGCCTCCTCCCCACCCTATTGAGAGTTGGAGGATGAGCCTTATGACGAAGCTTTTCTTATTGGACGAAGATGCACGCGCTGCTCTTGAACGAGGAGTCGATAAGCTTGCCGCTATTGTACGGTCCACACTTGGACCGAAAGGGCGCAATGTAATTATCGATAGACCTTTCGCTACCCCCCTGGTATCCAACGATGGTGTTTTTATAGCCAGCGAGATTGAATTGGAGGATCCGTTTGAAAATATGGGAGCCATGCTGGTCAAAGAAGTAGCCAGTCATACGAACGATTGTACAGGTGACGGTACAACCACCGCAACCGTTCTTGCGCAGGCCATGGTCAAGGAAGGGTTAAAAGAGGTTCGAAACGGCGCTAACCCTATTCTTTTAAAAAGAGGGATTGAACTCGCTGTCAAAAGGGTTATCGATACTCTTAAAGCATCTGCCGTTTCCGTGGACAATCCGAAGCTTATTGCCGAGGTGGCGTCCCTTGCCGCCAAGGATAAGGAACTCGGGCAATGTATCGCAGAGGCTTTCGAGAAGGTGGATACGGATGGCATCGTCAGTTTAACGGAATCCAAGCTCCCGGTAACTACGCTGGAGGTATTGGAAGGCATGCAATTCGACCGCGGTTATATTTCACACAAGATGGTCACAAATCCGGAGACGATGGAGGCCATTCTTGATCACCCGCATGTACTTATTGTCGAACAAAAAATGACGTCCATCCATCAGATTTTGCCCATTACCGAACAGTTGACCAAAGATAGATCGCGATCGCTTCTGATTATCGCGGAAGATGTAGAGAATCAGGTGTTGGGGGCCCTCATGGTCGGCCAGCTTCGCAATGCGCTGCAGGTCGTGGTTGTGCGCACACCGGAGTTTGGACATCATCGCAAAATGGTTCTCGAGGATATCGCGATTTTAACAGGCGGTCAGGTGATTTCGGAGAGTTCCGGATTAACGCTGGAAAGTATGACCTTGTCCGACTTGGGTTCTTGCCGGCAGGTACGCGTAACCAAGGATACCACCTCCATCATTAACGGACATGGAGATCCGGCGGAAATTGTAGGCAGAAGAAATCAAATCCGTAAACAATATGAAGATACAACCCAAGAATGGGAAAAAGAAAAGCTGCAAGAACGTTTATCCAAGATGTCCAGCGGAGTGGCCGTCATAGCCGTTGGAGGCACGACGAATGTGGAACGCCGGGAAAAAATGCTGAGAATGGAGGATGCATTAAACGCAACACGCGCAGCATTGGAGGAAGGAATCGTAGCCGGGGGCGGGACTGCCTTATTGCAGGTATCGGGAATGATGGCCGAATGGATTCAGTCGCTGCAGGGCCATGAAAAGATCGGGGCCCAAATCGTACTGAACATCCTCCCCGTACCGCTGCAAACCATTGCCGCCAATTGCGGTTTTGATGGAACTGCAGTTGCCGAAAAGGTGAAAACGCTGCCTTGGGGGCATGGCTTCAATGCCCTTACCGAACAATACGTTGACATGATCTCAACTGGAATTATAGACCCGGTCAAAGTCACTTGTTCCGCGTTGGATAACGCGGCATCCATTGCCTCTTTAATCATTACGACGGAGTCGTTGATTACGAATAAACCGGAAACAGGGCTAGATCCGACAAGCGGACCCTGCCGTGGGGGAGGAGCCGAGCTGTTGGAGTAAAGTTCCTTTTGGTAAGGATCTCATCCGTCAGGAGGAAAGTGCATGAATTCTTATGTTTCATTAACGCAAGTGCAATCGAATAAATTAAGCATCTCGCCGCAATTCATGCAGTCTATTCATATCCTTCAGCTTTCATCCGTGGAGCTATCTGATTATATGCAGGAACAGTCCGCAGGAAATCCTTTGCTTGACATCATTTGGCATTCGCCCGGCGGATACACCCAAAAAGGACGTTCCGGTACCCGCTCTTTTTCAAAGCTATATCAAGAGGAATGGATCAACCATATTCGTTGCCCGGACGAGACCTTGGAAAGCCTTCTTCTTCAACAACTTGAACTTGTAGAGCTTTCTAAAAAGCATAAAAAAACAGCACGGTTTTTGGCTGGTAATTTGAACGACGACGGTTATCTTATCATGGATATAAGCGAAATCCGTCATCGATTTCAAATGAGCATGGAGGATATGAATGCTGCGCTTCAATGCCTGCAATCTCTAGATCCCCCCGGTGTAGGCGCAAGAGATTTAAAGGAATGCTTACAACTGCAAATCAATAGGGATGAGCTCGCAGCCCCTTTTGCTTATCGAATCGTAAGCGATTACTTGCCTGATTTGGGCGCCGGAAGATTCAGACGAATCGCCAAACAATTGAAAATTTCATTGGAAGAAGTATCTCAGGCAGCCGCTTATATTCGCCGCTTAAATCCGAGACCCGGCCTTCCATATAGCCATTCGTCCGTTAAATACATTATACCGGACGCTTCTATTCATAAGCATCCTGACGGCTTTGTCATTATCATGAACGAAGCCGGGGTCCCCAAAATATCAATAAACTCTTATTATTTGCAGCTTTGCAGTGAAAATGAGCATCATGAAGCGAAATCGTTTTTACGATCACATTTGCAATCCGCCAATGGGCTTATCCGTGGGCTTGACGAAAGACAGAAAACGCTCCACAGGGTTATTCAAGCCATCACAAAAGAACAGCTCGCTTTTTTCGAACACGGCATTTCATATTTAAAACCTATGAAGTTAAAGGTTATTGCGGATATACTTCAATTACATGAATCCACCGTGAGCCGAGCAGTACAACATAAATATGTTCAAACGCCCCACGGTTTGTTTGAATTAAATTTCTTTTTTACGACGGGGTTGTCCACTGAAGACGGCTTAGCGACATCATCGGAAAATATAAAAGCCAAAATCAAAGCACTTATTCAAAACGAAAATAAACAGAAGCCGCTCTCCGATAGAGAAATCATGGATGCCTTAGCTAAAGATAAAATTCAAATCTCCCGAAGGACCGTGATGAAATATAGAGAGGAACTTCAATACTTATCGTCACGGTTTCGATGCTCGGGTTAAAGCGGATTAGCATGCCTCAGCAGCCGATGCGGTGCCGTCAATCCACGAATCCCCGATTTCTAGTCATTCATAGGTCCGTATGTGGTAAAACTGAATCTAATGTTTAAAAAATTTTGAGTTCAACAAAAAGACCAAAGGACAGCTCCTTGGTCTTTTATTATATTTTGTAATGCTGCTTTCGAAATACTGCATTAATAGATAGCGCGAATGATCTTGGTATTGGAAAGAGTGCCCGGAATGAGCAGTGCTCTACCTTCCAGGCTCATGAGAACGTCAGGATTCCCTCTCTCCCAAAGTTTAACTCTGCCGGACCGCTGCGTGAATTGCTCTGAAGTAATAGGCCCCTATGATCTACTTCCAAGCGTTTCTTCCTTCAAATGCAATAAATATCTGATTCAAATATGTCTTTTTATTAACGATCTCTACTCCCTCATGTCTCAGTAATTCTTCAGTGTCTCTATTTAGATGACACCCATCACACATTCTTTTCCATACCGGTGTCAAAAGGTCTTGTATTGCCGCTAACATTCTATGTTCGTGCCGGGTGTGTTCAAATAATAAAATTTTTGGCTCTTCGCGCTACTGGGTGGGTGGATGGCTATTAACGAGAGTCATAACCCTTCCGCTTGCTTGGAGAATCTCATAGGCAAAAGAAGCCGTCAAGAAGAGCGCTTGACCGCTCCTTTTGCCTA
>NZ_JBVASZ010000047.1:0-24741 GCF_057814255.1 Paenibacillus sp. F024 | reverse complement strand
TCTCGAAAAGTCCAGTCCCAATTCAATTTTCAAAGAGCCAACGCTGGAAATTTTGAAAGCGGTCGCCAGTTCCCTGGGGAACTGGAAATTGGCCTTCAAAGCTTTACAACAAATATGATACGAGGAGTGTAGTCCATGTCGTCTGAAAAAAACTACCATGCTTTGATCCCGGATAAAATTTTCATGGGCGCGGCAGCTGACGTTGAGTCGATGGTGAAAAATGAAGGCATCGACGTGATCGTGGATCTGCGCGGCGAAGCAACGGAATGCGCCTATCCAGCGGCTAGTGCGAAATGGATTCAAATTCCGTTAGCGGATAATGCTGCTGTGCCGCAAGAAAAAGCCTTTGAGCAAGCGATCCGGGCCGTCACCGAAGCTTATCATCAAAACAAGAAGGTTGCGGTTCATTGTGGCGGAGGAAAGGGACGAACCGGTACGGTAGCAGCGGGTACCTTACTTGCTTTGGGATTAAGTTCTACGCTTGATGAAGCTGAGGCAAAAGCAAAGAGCATCCGGAACATCATTGATATTAAGCCATCACAGAAAGAATCTCTGAAAAAACTATATCCCGATAAATAAAAATATAAGGGGCTGTCCCATAAACTTCTGGTTGGCCTATTTCCTTAGGTGCATTACGATGGTAGCCGGGAGAACGTGGGCTTTTTTGGGGTTCGACCCCGTCAAAAAAACTGTTCTCCCACTGCCCCCAATGACCATGTTTGAGCTGGTTGAGGCTATGACCTCGCATCACAAGCGAAGCTATGGGTTTGGAACCATCGTGGGAGTGCCGGCGGACTATAATTCAGGAGGATGAAATGGAACCGGTTGTAGGTTTGGATGTATCGAAAGGGACAAGTATGATCCAAGCATTTCTTAAGCGTAATGAGGCCTATGGAAAATCGGAATCCATAAGGCACACAGAATTGGGATTTAGGCGACTTGGGGAAGTGCTGATCGAGCTCAGAGAACGTACGGAGAAGAACCGGTTGTCATTCTGGAGGCGACAGGCCATTATCACCGTGTCGTGGTGGCGTATTTGGCAACAAGCGGAATCAAACATATCATCGTCAATCCGCTTCTGTCCAAACGTGCGAAGAGCGCACAACTTCGAAAGGTGAAGACGGATGCGGCGGACGCTTGGCACTTGGCCGAGATGTATTACCGCGGCGATGTGCACCCGCATCGAAGCTGGAACGAGAATTATACGGAACTTCAGCATGTAACCCGACAGCACGAATTCGTCACCTCGCTTTATGTTCAGGCGAAGCTCAATATGCGGGCGCTGCTGGATCAGGTGTTTCCTGCCTATGAGGAAGTGTTCTACGATCTCTACTCAGTCACGGCTCTAAAGGCTTTGCAGGCTTGCTTGTCTGGTCAGACGCAAGAATTGGATGAACTCATCCGTCAGGTTGCCGGGAAGTCGCATTCCGAATCCTGGATAGGTACGAAAACAGAGCGGTTGGGTAAGATCCTGCAAGTGTGGTCAAGGGAGAAGAAGAGCGCCGCTCAAATTCAGATGCTGTCGAGTATGGTTTCGTTACTTCTCACCATGCGGGAACAGCTCCAAACGGTTGAAGAGCAGATGGATCGGCTAGCGGAATTACTGCCGGAAGTCGAACTCATAAAGAGTATTCCGGGGATAGGGAGATAAACTGGCAGCAGCCATAGTGTCGGAAATCGGAGACGCAAGCCAATTAGGAGATGCCAAGCAGCTTGTAGCATTTGCGGGGCTGGATCCTGGTGTATACAGCTCCGGACAATTTAGGGCCTCTAGCAACCGAATAATAAAGCGGGGCTCAAAACGCTTGCGTAGAGCCTTGTATATGGCAGCTCAATGCGGATTAAGGCGCGGCACGAACCCAAGGCTAAAGGCTTACTATGATAAGAAAAGACTAGAGGGCAAGCTCTACAAGATGACGGTGATTGCTTGCGCCAACAAGCTATTGCATCACATTTACGCCATCTTGAATAAGAACCAGCCCTACCACGCATAAACCATATTTAACCAAAAACCTCCACGCCAATGGAGGTTATTTGGCATGCTCAGAAAATTACATCAGCAATTCGATTCTAAGCCAAGATCTCAGAGCATGACAAACATTAGCTGGTTTTGCTGCTAGCTTGACAAATTTGTGAAATCAAGCGGTTTACGTTCCGATCTGCATTGAACCTTGGAGTGAGACGGTGTTGTGAACGGGGAGCATGGCAAATTATAGATTAAAGCAAAAGGCAACGATAATGATGGGGGTCTACTGATGTAATCATTAAGACTATTTTTCTTTGGTCTTGTTGTAGTCAAGGTTGAGATTATCCCGCATATCTTAGTCTTTTGGTTTACTGCTGGTTGAAGCATTCCAGCATAACTAAATAAATCATGGACACCGACTTGTAGGCATCCGATATTCTAACAAAATTAAGAATGGAAAGGTTTTTCACCGCACTTCAAACTCGCCTATATAGGAATAGTTGAATTCTTGCAACGCTTCCCTAATTGTTCTTAAGAGAGTCAGTTGCATTTACAAAAATTGTATATTTTCTTTAATACCATGCGCTTATGAACGATTATCAAAGTCTATGAACGTTCTGTGATTAATTTGTGTGAGACCGGTGAACAAAGAATGAATATGTTTTGACAAATGAATAAATAACTACTCAATATAGTTAAATTATTGTACCATCTTTTTTAAGCGGATCTAAGGTCATAATCCGTAAACTATGATTAGGAAGGTGGAATTCAGTAATTAAGAAAGGGATATGTTATGAACTCAAACTTCGCAGAGTGAATTCAACAAATAAGCCTTAATGTAATTGGGAAGGCCGGCGATCCATTGCTGAAGTTGAGTTTTGATTATTTTTTGGATTTCCTTGCTTGTCTTTTTTAGGGTATCTTCAAGAAGCTCGATTAATTGCTGTAAATCCAATTATCTAACTACAACCAAATCAAAGAAAGGGGAATCTGTATGAAAGTAAAATGGGCTTTATTTGTTTTCATTTTCACTATTATCACAGTGTTAACCGGTTGCGAAAAGCCGTTAACGGTCTTGGATCCTAAAGGGCCTCAAGCTCGAACGACAGCCGATGTCATTATGATATCGATTTGGACAATGGCGATTGTTGTCATTGTCGTTATCTTGCTTTACGTATTTATGATAATAAAATACCGTGCGTCTAAACAAAGAAAAGATTATGAACCTCCTCATATTGAAGGTAGTCTTAAACTTGAAATAATTTGGACGGCTATCCCGATTATAATCGTAGCTTTCCTATCAGTTGTTACGGTTAAATCGACATATGAAGTTGAGGCAATACCGAAAGGATACGAACAAAAACCATTAGTTATTTACGCTTCATCATCTAACTGGAAGTGGCATTTTAGTTATCCGGAAGAAAATATTGAAACTGTTAATTACCTGTTTATACCAACAAACCGACCAATTCAATTTAAACTTTATTCATATGGACCAATCTCCAGTTTCTGGATTCCTCAACTTGGAGGACAAAAATATGCGATGGCTGACATGGTTAACACGTTAAACTTGGCAGCTGATGTTCCAGGGGAATATATGGGTCGAAACGCAAACTTCACCGGTGAAGGTTTTGCTCAGCAAACGTTCAACGTTAAGGCAATGCCTCCAGAAGAATTCGATAAATGGGTAGATGAAATTAAAGCTACTGCTGAACCTCTTACTAAAGAAAAATTCTATGAATTATTAGAACCAGGTCACCTTGGACAGTCCACGTTCACTGGAACTCATTTAGGTTTCTCACCACCTCCAGAAGGTCATCATAACCAAGAATCATCTGACACTAAAGAAACTGATTCTGAGGAATCCGATGAATCTGACGAAGATTCACCCGAAAAAAATTCTGACCAAAGCAACATGAACAACATGAATCATTAAGATTTAACAATCGTTCGATAAAACAACTAGTTTTGCATTAAAGCAATATATTTCCTGAAAGGAGTCACAAAAAGTATGGATTTCTTTGATCGATTTGCCGTACCTAATCCAGGTCCTACGATTTACGCATCGATGGTTGCCATTGCTCTTACTCTTATCGCGATAATCGTTGGATTAACCTATTTTAAAAAATGGGGCTATTTATGGCGTGAATGGTTAACGACAGTTGACCATAAACGTATCGGTATTATGTATCTGATATCTGCTTTGCTAATGCTATTCCGCGGCGGTGTAGATGCTATTATGATGCGTGCCCAAACTGCTGTGCCTGAAAACACGTTGCTAGGTGCACAGGAGTATAATGAAATTTTCACTACGCATGGGGTTGTTATGATTATATTTATGGCTATGGCATTCGTTATGGCCTTAATGAACTTCGTTGTTCCATTACAAATTGGAGCTCGTGACGTAGCGTTCCCACGTTTAAATGCACTAAGTTTTTGGTTTTACTTTTTCGGAGCGCTGTTGTTCAACATCTCTTTCGTAATTGGTGGATCTCCTGATGCAGGTTGGTCTTCTTATTTTCCACTTGCAGGTACTGAATTCAGTGAATCTGTAGGAACGAACTATTATATATTTTCTCTTCAGATTTCAGGTCTTGGTACATTAATAACGGGTATTAACTTTATCACTACCATTCTTAAAATGAGAGCACCTGGTATGACATTAATGAAAATGCCAATGTTCACATGGTCTGCCTTAATCACTAATCTTATCATCGTTTTCGCTTTCCCTGTATTAACAGTGGCGCTTATAATGGGGACAATGGACCGACTATTTGCAACAAACTTCTTTACTTCGACTAATGGCGGGATGGACATGCTTTGGGCGAACTTGTTCTGGGTTTGGGGACATCCTGAAGTTTATATCTTAATCTTGCCGGCATTCGGTATTTATAGTGAAATTATCTCAACCTTTGCACGTCGTAACCTGTATGGCTATAAATCAATGGTAATCTCTATGGTGGCTATCTCTCTGCTTTCATTCTTAGTATGGGTTCACCATTTCTTTACAATGGGTCAGGGAGCACTAGTTAACAGTATCTTCTCGATTACAACTATGGCGATTGCTGTTCCGACCGGGATTAAGATCTTTAACTGGTTGTTCACGCTTAGAAAAGGTAAAATTGTTTTTACCGTTCCAATGCTTTATTCATTAGGTTTCATTCCCATTTTCACAATCGGTGGGGTGACCGGGGTTATGCTTGGAATGGCAAGCGCTGACTACCAATACCATAATACAATGTTCTTAGTAGCTCACTTCCACTTGGTAATTATTCCTGGTGTTGTATTCGCTATGCTTGCCGGTCTCACTTACTGGTGGCCAAAAATGTTCGGTTTCATGCTGAATGAAAGAATTGGGAAATGGGCGTTCTGGTTTATCTCAATCAGCGTTTGTGTAACATTCTTCCCAATGTTTATCTCTGGTTTAGATGGTCAAGCACGTCGTATGTACACGTACTCTGAATCAACTGGATTTGGTCTATGGAACATGATTTCTTTCATTGGAGCCATCGGGCTAGCGATCGGGTTTGCTCTAATTGTTTATAACGTTTACTACAGTATTCGTTACTCACCAAGAAATATTCATGCTGACCCATGGGATGCACGTTCTCTTGAATGGGCTACTCATAGTCCAGTACCAGAATACAATTTTGCAATTGTACCAACAGTTAATTCAACTGAAGCATTCTGGGATTCGAAGAAAAAGGGCTTTAAATTATTCAATGGTAAAATAGAGAAAATTCATATGCCAAATAACAGTGGCGTGCCGTTTATCATGGGTAGCATCTTCTTCGTATGGGGTTTTGCATTTGTATTCGGCATGTGGACTGTTGCAATCCTTACAACAATCGGTATCTTTGCTTGTATGGCCCACCGCTCATTTGAAAAAGATCACGGCCGTTACATCCCTGTTGAAGAAATTGAAGAGACAGAAAAAAAATTGCGAGGTGCTAACTAATGAAAATAGATCACTCGCTGCCACTTGAATATAGCACGGAACAAAATCGCTTAAATATCTTAGGATTCTGGATTTTTCTTGGAGCGGAAATTGCGCTTTTTGGAACGCTTTTCGCATCCTATTTCACATTAGTTGATCGGACTGGAAACGGTCCTACTGGAGCAGAGATTTTCGAAATTACCCCAGTACTAATTGAAACAATCTTGCTTTTAACAAGTAGTTTTACTATTGGTCTTGGTATTCACGCAATGCGTATCGGCAAGCAAAAAGCGATGATGACATTCTTTGCTATCACGCTACTTCTTGGTCTAGGATTCTTAGGAGTTGAAATTTATGATTTCGTTATGTATGTTCACGAAGGAGCAGGACTACAAACTAGTGCATTTACAGCTATCCTATTACTTACATTAGGAACGCATGGAGCGCACGTTACATTTGGTATATTCTGGGGATTATTCATCATCCAACAAGTTAAAAAGCGCGGGTTGACTCCTGAAACAACCAATAAAGCATTCATCTTCTCTCTTTACTGGCATTTCCTGGACGTAGTTTGGATCTTCATCTTTAGTTTCGTCTACCTGAAAGGAATGATGTAAACATGAAAGAATTATTCCCGCGCAAACAAGTAGTGGGCTTTGTATTTTCACTGATCCTTACTGCAGTTGCTCTAACTGTTTACTTCTTTGACATGTCATTCACAGTAGGCTCGACGATTCTTCTTGTAACAGCATTCATACAGGCAGCCGTTCAGCTAGTTGTGTTTATGCACGCTGGTGAAACTAAGGATAAAAAATCAATCTATACGAGCATATATTATGGATTATTCATAGCTCTAGTTACCGTCTTCGGTACTTTACTAACATTGATCTGGGGATACTACTAATAATACGAATGTATCAAAGAGGGCGTCTATCCGGCGCTCTCTTTTTTTGTTCATGTAATGCGCAGCCACCATTTAATTTTATCTACTATTCCTCCTACACACATCTATATATGCAAATTACATATTCACTTTATTTTTTAATCTTTGTCACCATCTCTCCAGAAGCTACTAGAAACACCCCCATTAAAAAGATAAAAGCAGCGCCCATAACTGTACCGATACCAATGCCTGTTACTGAACTGTAATCGGTTACAAAAAAACCGTACAAGAAAATGACAATTCCAATTATTAGTACAGTACCACCTACATATTTCACAGCATTTAATATTTTTACATATGATTCCATTTCACTCATTCTCCTTTTTTGTATATTATTCATCAAGTTCACAAAATCGTCAAGTATTTCTGTCGTTTTTCTAAATTTTCCTGACATTCATATGAACATGAATGCGGAATGTGGATAACCTGAAGATAGCTATTTTAGTTCAGCACGAAATCGGCGAATTGTCTTGCTTGAGAAAATTAGACCGCTTTACAAAGATGGCGGTCGTCCTCCTATCGACCCAAGAGTCTGCTTTCGGATGCACTACCTTTACTTTACACGCCCGGAGATCTCCTCGTCTCGGGATCTGGTGATGCAACTAAAGGAGCCCAAAAACCAAGCATAGCGTAACTTTATCGGGGTCCCCAATATCAAAAAGGTGCCGGCTCACAGCTGCCTGAGCAACTTCCGAGCCAAAGTCAGTGCCGAATTGTTTTATGCCATTCTTTTCGATCTCATTGCCCAAGCGTTAAAACTGAAGGATTTTTTACTGCCGACGCTTACGGGCATCGATTCCAGGCCGATTTGGGCTAACGTCAACGGATACAAGCACAAACGCTGCTCTTGCCCGGATCAGAACAAGTGCGCTTGTGAGAAGACATACTCCGATCCGGATGCCACCTGCGGTGTGCAGCGAACGAAGGCGAACCAGAACAAGTTTTTCATTGGCTACCGGAAGCATTCTATCGTCTGTCCCAGCCCGAAAGGTCCAATTGTCTTGTTCTCTATCCTCCTCCCCAATGATACGGCGGACGTCAAAGTGATGCTGCCGCTCATTGAAATGATGAAGAAGATCGAAGGATTGAAGGTCGACTATCTGGTGGCGGATTTGGGTTATTTCGATGCCGACGATCAAAAGGAGGCGCTCCTGAAGCACGATGTGGCGGTCGTAACGGAAAACAAGAAAAACACCATCATTCCTGAACACTGCTCCCCCGAAGGAAAACCGGAATGCGAGCAAGGTCATGTCCTTATGTTCGACGGATTCGATAAAGATACATACACCGCCTGGTTTCGCGGAGACGATGAGAAATGCGCCGCCTGTCCGCTTCAAGGCCTTTGCGAGAAGCAGTTCGGCTATTCCTTCACGGAACCCCCGGTTTTCCACGGCCCTGTACCACAGGGAAGCATGCTGCAAGAACACATGCTGAAATTCCGTAAGCAGGTGGAGTTGGCGTTTGCACAAGAGTCGAATCAGCTGACTTCCGTCATGAAGCATAAGAAGGTGCCGGTTCGTACAACCAAATGCGTCGAGAAATGGTTCATCCTGCGAGATGCGTTTCGGTTGATTGAACGAATGATTGCGCATGTACGGGAGACGGTTCTACCACCGAATCATGTTGCAAACATGAAAAAGCTGCAAGAGATTCAAGTGGAGCAAATCTCGCTGCCGCTGGCAGGGTAAATCACCTCCAGAAGCAATTGAAAAAAAAAGAAAATCACGGCACAAGGGATACGTCTGTCCAAAATTAAGGACTGAAATTGAATCGGTGCCGATGAAGATTAATCGATCCCATGGCACCCCTTTCATTTCCAATTTTGGAGTCTCTATTGGCTACTTATGCTGCTGTCTTCAAACTGAAATAGTGCTTTTTGAACAGCCTCTTAAGGGGAAATTTTATGGACAAATGGAAAAAACATCATTAAAGGAATATTGTGAAGATGATTTATACAAGTTTCAAGGTATTGTCATTAATATACTATCAAACGTAGTATTTAATAATGGATATATGTGTTATTTTTAGGTAGACGAAAATTATTCGTCAATCAAAGAAAGTCGGCACACGGAACGGATGAAGAGGTGATCCATTCATACAACTGACATTATTAAAATGTGCTTATTTGCTAACTTCTATGGTATGAGGAGAATTCAATATGTTAACAATTGTTTGGATCCTGGTTTTGGTGGTCATGGGATCATTCTTTGGCTTGGCTTTTGTCCGCATTTTTCAGGGCAAAAAACTTCAAGCGAGCATTTGGGCTGTTTTGTTAATAATGAGTATGTTTTTGTTTTATTTTGCTATAGCCAAAGGATATCTGATGGTACCCCCACAATACATGGGGTGATTTAGAGATAACCTCATTGTTTAGTTTGAAAAGCCATTAGATTATTTATTTATTGAATTGACTGCAAAAAAAGGTAGAAAGAGTCGAATTACAAAGCTGACTCTTTCTACCTTTTTTACTTATACCCATCCAAAAATTCTGGCGAGTTGTGTTGTGGCAAAAACTACGAAAATGGCTATAAAGGTAGGTATCAAGAATGCCAGGAATGTCCATTTTGGACTACGTGTTTCTTTAAAGATATTGATTAATGTTGTGCCGCAGGGATAGTGAAGGAGTGAAAATAACATCATGCTTCCTCGCTATAGTTCATGGCTAATGTCTGCTTAATAGAAATTTAGTCAATACTGCTCTGTAAGATGATTAATAGGGCGGGATGACTAGTGTGGACTACATTAAGCAGTAGTGACAATATGATTTCAGAGATGTTCAAAGTGGCGTTACAGTTGGAAGAACCATGGAAATTGACGCATGTTGAGTTTGACGATATGGATCAAGCTTGGCACCTGTTTATCGACTTTGCACGAGGAGCAACCTTCGCTTGTCCCTTATGCGGGATCGCTTGTAAAGCATATGACTCCGAGAAGAAGACCTGGCGACACTTGGACTTCTGGAATTGGAAAACATATATGCACGCCAGAATGCCACGAGTAAAATGCAAGGCGTGTAACAAGATAACGCAAGTATCGGTGAAGTGGGCCAGACCGCTTTCTCATTTCACTTTGCTCTTTGAAGCATGGGCGATGCGATTGATGGCGGAAATGCCCGTCAATGCGGCAGCCCGTGAGCTGAGAGAACATGACACACGGATGTGGCGCATCTTCCATCACTACGTCGATAAAGCGATGGCAGAGCTTGATATATCCAAGGTGAAACGGATTGCGATTGACGAGACGTCATCTAGGCGAGGGCACCGCTACATTACCCTGTTTGTTGATGTTGATCGCAAAACCGTGCTGTTTGCAACTGAAGGCAAAGGAATGGATACGTTGGAGCGCTTTAAGTCGTATCTGACAACAAAAGGTGCTGCCGCGCAGCAGATTGAAGAAGTATGCTGCGATATGTCACCCGCCTTTATCCGAGGGATTGAGGAATATTTCCCTGATGCCGAGATCACCTTTGACAAATTTCATGTGATGAAGCTGGTGGGCGAAGCCCTAGATGAGGTTCGAATTCAAGAGCAGAAGCAAACGCCAGAACTGAAGCGAACGAAATACATCTGGTTGAAGAACGAAGCAAACCTCAAAGCGGAGCAGAAAGAAACCTTACTGCGCCTAAAGGACAGCAACCTGCAGACTGGGCGGGCTTACCGTCTTAAGCTGGCCTTACAGGATCTCTGGACTACCCCGCATATTTTGGCGGATGTGTATTTGCGGGAATGGATCGGCTGGGCCACTCGATCAAAGCTCTCGCCCATGATTAGCTTAGCCAAGACGATCAAGCAACATGAGGAAGGCATATTACGCTGGTTCCACAGCAAGATGACGAACGGTTTGCTCGAAGGTATTAATGGTCTGGTGCAAGCAGCCAAACGGCGAGCCAGAGGTTACCGCAACGTAGAAAATCTGATCGCCATGGTCTACATGACCGCGAATAAGCTCCGACTTCCAACGCTCGGAGCACGCCGAGCTCAATAACCCTTACCGCCTTAATACCACGCTTCAGAGATTGAAACAGCGGTCAAGTGCTCTTCTTGAGGGCTGTTTCAATCTCTGAAATTCTCTTAGAGGCGGAAGGGTTATAAAACTAATATTTGCGCCTCTACCCACCCAGTAGAGCGAAGAGCCAACATCATGTTCAGAGCGGTCAACCACGTCCATCCCTGATCGAGAAAGATACTTTTGATATTCTCAAAACCATCTGCGTCCACCATTGCCCCTGAAGAAAGGTAACCCATAAGCAAAATCGGTAGCACGATTTCGTTTGCCGGAAGGCCGAGAATAAAGGCCATCAAAATAAAACCGTCGAGTCCAAGTAATTGGGCAAATGGATCAAAAAATGAGGCCATATGATTTAACACACTGGTACCGTCAATGAAAATATTTCCGAAAATCCAAGTGATAACTCCAGCAGGTGCAGCTATAATAATCGCACGTTTTAATACAGACCAAGATTTGTCTTTGGATGAGATCAAAATTGTTTTTAAAAATTGAGGCCGGCGATATGGAGGAAGTTCGAGCGTATAATGGGTGGGAACACCTTTCAGCGCTGTCTTGGAAAGCACCCAAGATATAGTCAATGTAACCACAATGCCGAACAATACCATTCCCATAACGACCAGTGCGGTGGTCAGAGAATGTAGTTGACCAGCTACACCAGCAGCCATAAAGAGGGAAGAGAGTAATATCAAAGTAGGCCATCTGCCATTGCATGGCACAAAATTATTGGTCAGAATAGCCAACATACGTTCACGCGGCGATTCAATAATTCTTGTTGACATAATGGCAGCTGCATTGCATCCGAATCCCATAGACATCGTAAGGGCCTGTTTGCCATGCCCGCCGGACTTCTTAAACAACCGGTCCATGTTGAAGGCAACACGGGGGAGATAGCCGAAATTCTCCAATAGGGCGAAAACGGGAAAGAAGATGGCCATCGGAGGGAGCATCACGCTAATAACCCATGAAGTGCCGCGGAACAGTCCTAAGACCAGCAAACCGGTCAGCCAAGCTGGAGCATTGATAGCTTTAAATCCTGTAACTAAATAGCCTTCAATCCATCCAAAGAAAGTAGCCAGCATGGATGAGGGAACATTTGCACCGGCAATGGTAAGCCAAAATACGATGCCGAGTATGGCGAGCATGATTGGGTATCCCCAAATCGGTGATGTCAAGATTTTATCCAAATGGTACGTACTCATTAACTTTTTACGATCTTTATAAATCAGGATATCCTGGCATAATTCTCTTGCATTGGCATAAATATCGCTGACCATCTGTTCACGGATGGTTTCGTCACCTGTAAGAAACTTTTGTCTTAATTGATTTACAGCTGAATTATGTGTGACAGCTTGAGTTTCCATAGGTGTTCAGCTCCCTTCCAACACCACTGCTTTCAAATCTCTCCATGGCGTCCAGAATGCTTTGATCACCTTCCAAAATACGGAGTGCCATCCATCTTGAAGGATAACTGTCGCCAAGCAAATTTCTAATTTCACTCTCTATAGCTCTAATTCGATTTTCTATTTCTTCTCTGTATAGAATTTGTCTGGGTTTAGGTACAATATTTCCTGATACGACATCATAGATCGATGATTTTAAGCTTTGGATTCCTTCTTTTTTGCGGGCCGATATCTTCACGACAGGAACTCCTAATTTTTCGGAAAGCTTTTTTTCATCAATTTCAATTCCAAGTTTTAGAGCTTCATCCATCAAATTAATACAAAGGATCGTTTTGCTGGTCATTTCGAGAACCTGTAATGCGAGATTCAAATTTCTTTCCAAAGATGTAGCATCAAGGACCACCACGGTTACATCCGGTTTTTCTAAAATAATGTAGTCACGAGCTACTTCTTCATCCACGGAGTTAGTGAACAATGAATAAGTACCCGGGAGATCGATGACTTTGTAAGTTTGATTCTGATATTCATAACTCCCTTCGGCTCGAATAACGGTTTTTCCTGCCCAGTTACCTGTATGTTGACGCAATCCCGTTAATGTATTAAACAAGGTGCTTTTTCCCGTATTAGGATTTCCTGCTAAAGCAATCCGGAAGGTCACCATATTATTCTGCCTCCTTTAGTTCGCCAAAAATCAGATTTGCTTCTTCTCTTCGCAGTGCTATGGTTGTATTGCTTACACGATAAGCAACGGGGTCGCCTAACGGACTTTTTTGCAGCACTTTAACTATTGTGCCAGGTACAAATCCAAGGTCAAGCAGTCTTCTCCGCAGCACACCGGGCACTTCACACTTTACTAATTGAATACACTGTCCAGTTTTACATTCAGATAGAGGGATAAGATGGTGAGCATTCATGGATTCATCCTCCTCGTTAAATTGAGCAAACCGCCACAATGTTTGCCTAGGGCAACTTTTAGGTCGTAAAAAACCAATGAATAAATGTTCATGTGTATATTTTATGATATCACAAAAAAAGTGTTACGAGTACAACAATTTTTTCCTAAGGCAAAAAATGAGGGTATCAAAAACTGTACGCAAAGTGTTTGTCTGTATAGTGGAGAACAGGGTGAATAACAAGTTTACAAGGAGGAATTTTCAAAAGGGAAGCGATGGTAAATAGGGCTTGCTGAACGGGTCACATTTTACGGTAGCAGGAGCAAGCGGACTGCGAGTCTCGACAACAGCCATTGCAAAACAGGCAAAAAGAGAACCCGGAGTCTCTTTTCGAGGTTCATCACCAGCAGTTGCAGCCCGATTATGGTCTCGCTCGTCGTCTGAAGGTGCGCTCGAATACGGCCAAGCCCGTAGCTGCGCTTGCCCTCGCCGAACTTTCCTTCCACCGCATTGCGCGCGGTTGTATCCGCCTTGGCGATTTTCTTCTGCTCTTGCTGATCGGCTGACGGACGACCCAATTGCGGTCCGCTCAATCGTATTCCCTTCTCCTTGCAGAAGCGCAAGTTGTCCCGCGTGCGGTAAATCTGATCGGCCAGCACCGCTTTCGGATAAGTGCCGAACCGAGCGCGGTAGCGTTCCACTGCAGCCTGCAACGTCTGGCCTTCGTTGTAGTTGTCCCAGGACAGGTGCTCCCGGAACGCATAACCGTTCACCACGCTGATCGCCAGCTTCGCCCCGAACTCGACGTTCGCGCGGGCTTTGCCGCGCACGATCGGCCTCACGTGCGGCTGCGCGATGCTGACGATCCGATCCGGTACGCTGTGCGTACGTTTGTCGTACATCGCTTGCTGCTGGCGAACCAGTTCCTGAATGACCAGAAGTTCCTTGTACATGCGGCGTGGCAGCCGCGTCAGGCCGCCCGTGGAGGCAAGTTCGGCGATGATGCGCAGATCACGGGACACGAACCGCAACTGCTTGCGGATTGCTTTGCGCATCGTGCGCGGCTTCACGCGCCTTTGCTTGGCAACCGCCAGATAGGCTTTGCGGGCACGCTCCCGGTATATTCTTGGCTTGCGAGTCTTTCCGCGTTCCGGTTCATGCAGGATGTCGATGATTTGCTCCAGCTTTTCTCTGGCCTGATTCAGAAGAGACAGATCCGTCGGGTAGGCGATGTCCGCCGGCGCGCAGGTCGCATCCAGCAGCAGTTCGCCCTCGTTCGTCAGTTCTATCTGCCGCGGCTGCGGTTCTGCCGATTCGTCGGATGTGTGCGCGGCAGCTCCGCCGCTTGGATCATCGTCGTCGTCCGATTGATCTGGAGATTCGCTGTTATTGCGCGATTCTTCGAGTGCGATCCACTCATTCACTTCATCGATGATCTCGCCGCCCAGCCGCTTGCGGAAATGCGTCATGAGCGAATGATGAAACGGACGTCGGTATTGGTATTCCGGAAGACCGAGGAAGTACTGCAAATACGGATTCTCCAGGATCTGCCGAAGCGTCTCCCGATCGTCGGTGCCCAGCCGCTCCTGGATGATGAGCGCGCCGAGCGCGACACGGATCGATACGGCTTTTTGACCCTTGAGGCTCTTTTTGAAGTTTTTCGCATACTTCTCCTCGATTTTCCACCAGGGAATCATCTGGGCCAGAAGCACCCAGCGGTTATCTTCTGCGAGCTTCCCGCCGAACGGCAGGAAGAAGTCGCCTGGCATGATCATTTGGCTCTCGGTTCGCTGATACAATTCGGACGCCTCCAAGTGCAAGGTTTTTCACGGTAAGCCTCTGTTTTCCTTGCACTTCATTTCGACAAAAGAGGCGCCAAACCCTTGCTACTATTGGCTTTTTCTTTCGTTCAGCAAGCCCTAAATAGCCTTGCTTCCCTTTCGATATTTGGTAGACACAGTATTCTGATTGCTTATTCGGAAGGTAGTAAATTTACCTAGACATGACGATATGGGTCACTAGTTCAAAAATGATTCTGGATTTATTGCCTTTTCATTAACCCGAACTTCAAAATGCAAATGAGGTCCAGTGGAACGGCCAGTAGAACCAACTTCACCAATGAGTTGGCCGCGTTTTACCAAATCCCCTTTTTTCACTTTTATGCCGTTCATCCTCATATGAGGATATAGGGTCCAAAGACCGTTTCCATGATCGATAACTACCGTATTTCCATAAGTGCTCCACCACTGAGCAACAATTACTGTCCCTGCTTCAGCTGCGAGGATGGATGTTCCTGAAGGGGCGCCGATATCGAGACCATTATGAGAAGCCCCCGATTTACCAGTTATAGGATCGATACGAGTTCCAAAATTCGATGTAATGGGGTACTTTTTAGGAAGAGGCCACTGAAGCTTGCTATTTGACGATTTTACACTAGTATTGCTTCTGGCTTTCAGCAGTGCAGCTTGCTTACTCGCTAAAGCCATCAATTTCTTTTCTTGTTCTTCCGATACTTCCTCCAGATATTCTTCTTTTTGATTTAGTGACAGGATAGCAACTTCTTTGTTTTTTTCTTTTAGAGCGAGCTCGGACTTTACACGTTCTGCTTCTTGTAATAATAGCTTTAATGATTCCTGCTGCTGCTTAATGGCTAAATTGGTTTGAGCAATCATTTCACGGTCTTTTTCCAAAGAATCTAATAGCCGCTTGTCCTGCTCCAGAATAGACTTGAGGGCTTCAAATCTTTCGATAAAATCCCCGAAACTAGTTGAGCTGAAAAGAACGTCGAAATATGAAATCATTCCATTCATATACATCACTTTCAACCGAGTTTCCATTGATTTTTTGCGTTCATCAACTCGTTCAATGGCTTCATTTAACCGGTTCACATTATCCTGAAGTTCTGAATCTTTTATTTTCAGCTTCTGCTGAAGATCAAAAAGTTTCTCTCCTGCAGCATCCATCTGACCCTGAATAGCTGTTATTTCCGATTTTATTTGTTTTTTTTGTTGCTCAATTTGGTTAATTTCTTTCGTTATTGTTGATGATTTTGCTTTTTCTTCGGTGATAGACTTATTAATTTTATTTAGTTCTTGATTAATTTGACTTTGATTCATCTGAGCAATCCCGGTATTAGGGAGAATGGCAGACAGTATCAAAGTCGAAATAATGAAATAGTAGCTTTTTCTCATGTTTCCTCCTCTGCAGCAAAGATTCAAAAGAACTACCATAATAAAAACTACAATACATCGTTTTTAAAGTCAAATTTTGTCGGAATAAGCTATAGTTATACGGCTCCAGTGTCGTGGTGCTTTTCTTACTAATTATTCTGCGACGTTTGGAACTGCAGCAAATGCCGCTGTCTGAATTTTTAGCTTTGCAGTTTGTCTGGATTCCAATTTTGCAAATCATCCTTTTGTCGACCAGCACCCTTCTGCTGCGCAACAAACTTCAGCTCGTAGGCTTGGTGGTCGCGGTTTTGATCTGGCCATTTTCTACCGGCCATTCCACTTACCCGCGTTATGGGGGATACTTCGCTGTGGGCATGGATCTTGTCCACTTGCTTGCCGTCTCGGTTTGGATGGGGGGATTATGGACACCGATTCAATTGAAATTCACGCCGGAAAATGGACAGGTGCAAGTTGAAGCTGTCGAGGAACCACAAGACGTGCTGATTCGCGTGCAGGATTCGGGCAGCGGCATTGGGCAAGAGGATTTACCGTATATCTTTGAGCGATTTTACCGGGGGGACAAGTCGCGAAACCGGAAAACCGGCGGCAGCGGTTTGGGGTTAACTATCGTAAAGAAGCTAGTCACCGCTCATGGCGGGCAAGTGTGGGCAGAAAGCAAGCATGGAACCAAGTTTACTATCCGACTGCCTAAAGAAAACCGTTCATTTTAAGCCAAACACCTGTACATCTACACAGGATCTTCACAAGTGCTGGTTATACTTATACTATCCAGCCAATCGTCTGACTTGGCGCGGAGATCAACACATAGAAAATCGGTTTAGGGGGATGTTTTCCTGAAAAAAATCTTCACACTCGCGATGGCAGTTGTCATAGCAGCAGCGGTCACAGCATGTTCCAAGAAAACGGCCGACGATGGGCATGGCTCCCACGATGCGGGGGGTACAGCATTTACGCACATTCATGGCCTTGGTTACTCCAGCGACGGCAAACGTCTTTTGATTCCGGCACTTAACGGGCTAAAAGTTTATGCCGAT
Source organism: Paenibacillus sp. F024 (assembly GCF_057814255.1). Classification (NCBI taxonomy): domain Bacteria; kingdom Bacillati; phylum Bacillota; class Bacilli; order Caryophanales; family Paenibacillaceae; genus Paenibacillus; species Paenibacillus sp. F024. Next base: position 7,369 of record NZ_JBVASZ010000047.1, on the reverse strand, counting down.
GGCAAGTGGAGTGACGCCCCAGGGGAGAAGCATGATTATATGGGTTTTTCGATGGCCGATAACGGTTTTTACAGCAGCGGTCATCCTGCAGTCGGTTCCACCTACAAAAATCCCATGGGCCTGATTAAAAGTACCGATGAAGGGAAATCCATTACCGTTCTGGCTTTGGAGGGTGAAGTGGAACTTCATGGCATGAGCGTGAGTTACCGAACGCATACCGTTTATGTCCTGAATTCCGAGCCAAAATCGAAAATGAAGCATGCTGGGTTGTTCTACAGTCGAGATGAGGGCAAGACGTGGGTGAACAGCCCAATGACTGGTCTTTCCGGGCAGATTACGGCGTTCGCAGTTCATCCGACACAGGACACGATCGTCACCATCGGCACAACCTCGGGTGCTTATCTTTCGAAGGATAACGGTCAAACGTTTGCCGCTGTTTATACCGACCAGCCGGTTTCTGCATAAGCTTTTACGGATCAAGGGGAGCTGCTGATCGGTACCAGAAAATCCGAACTGGTTAACGTTAATCTGGAAACGAAACAACCGGTCACCATTAAAACGCCGGTGCAAAACGGTGACGTGATTGCGTACCTATCGGGGAGCCCGACCAGTCCGAAAGAATGGGCCTCCGCCACCGAAAAAAAGACGTTTATGTTTCCACTGATAATGGTGTCGCTTGGCAGCAAATCGTTGATCAAGGACAAGCCAAAAAAAACCATGAATAGGAGGTTGTGAAATGAAAAAAAACATGGCCAAGATAATGAAAGTCGGAATCGTTTCTGTGGCTACGGCCTTGGCTTTGACGGGCTGTTTCAACAATAACGATTCGTCCTCGCAGCAAGAGGGACATAATACGGGTGTGGGGCAGCAGGAGAGTACCACCCAAAGTCAACCGGCGACAGCGGTTAAAAGTCCATGGTTGGCATCGAAAAACACGACGCGCATCAACACAAACGATCCGGCCGAGGCTGCCGCCGTTATATCGCAAACCCTCTGGATGGCCACAAGTGATGATAACCGGCCGGGCGGCGTGGTCCTTGCGAATCCACAGGATTGGCAAACGACGCTGGCTAGCGCGGATTTGATTCACCATCCGAATAACGGTCCTGTGTTATTCGTGAATAAGGAGGGGATTCCCGACGTCACCTTAAACGAACTCAAGCGGCTAAAGCCGAAAGGCGTGGAGATGAACAGCGGCGTTCAGGTCGTGCTCGTCGGCGATCTCGGTCAAAAAGTAGAGGATCAAGTCAAGGAGCTTGGACTGAAAACGGATAAAATCGCAGGCGGCAATCCAGCAGCGGTAGCCAAAGCAATTGATGCCTATTATACGAAAACCGCAGGTGAGAATCCGCCTTCGGTCATCGTTGGTTCGAAGGACAGTCAGGAATATACGATCCCTGCGGTAAACTGGATCGCTCACATGCCGGAGCCATTGCTTTATGTCAAAAAGGATGAAGTTCCTGCGGAAACTATAGATGCCCTAAAAACGCGTGGAGGAAAAGCCAATATCTACATTCTTGGACCGGAATCTGTAGTATCCGCAAACGTGGAAAAGCAATTGGATGAATACGGGAAGGTTGTTCGGATTGCCGGGAACGATCCGTATGAAAATGCCGTTGCGTTTGCGAAATACAAAGACCCAGCAACCGGTTTTGGATGGGGCATTACCACGCCGGGACACAATTTTTCGTTTGTAAGTAAGGATACGCCAGCCTTGGCGCTGGCCGCTGCGCCGTTCTCCCATTTAGGTAAACATGCGCCGCTGCTTTGGACCAATAAAGCTAAGATGCCGGATTCCGTTATGTCGTATGTGATGTCTATTCAACCGAAGTATAAAGAATCTCCCACCGAAGGGCCTTACAATCATGCTTGGTTAACCGGCGGCGATGACGCACTTAGCGCCGCGGCACAGGGCGAGATCGATACGATGCTTGAGATCGTATCCGCATCTGGGGAAGGCCATGGAGGTCATGGTGGTGGCACAACGAACACAGGCACCACACAGCCAAATACTACCGGAGGATCAGCAGGACATGATATGTTTAGCATGTCGGGCATGAAACATTAATGAATGGTTTTACTCTCAAATGGGGTAACCATATAGAACAAACAAAAGGAGGCTACTACCCATGTCGCACGAACAATTTCAATCCTGCATTGAGGAATGTATCCGTTGTATGCAAGCGTGCAATCACTGTTATGACGCTTGTCTAAAAGAAGATCATGTCGCGATGATGAAAGAATGCATTCGTTTGGACCGGGAATGTGCCGATATTTGTGCCTTCACCGCGCAAGCAATGTCGATGAACAGTTCCTACGCGAAAGAGCTCTGCCGTATCTGTGCGGAGGTTTGTGAGGCTTGCGGGAATGAATGCAAAAAGCATGAACACGAGCACTATCAACGTTGTGCCGAAGCGTGCTTCTCCTGTGCGAAAGCTTGCAGGGCCATGGCCGCGTAACGGATTGATATCAGCTAAGTAATTTGCTCAATCCCCCTATGCAACTAGGGGGATTTTTAAATGAATCCACTACATAGAAGTAGGGAGGGCAGATGAAACGATGAATGGTTCCATGATGAACGGTTCTATGATGTTTATGATGTGCATGATGAACTGATTCAGCCTTTGGGAGTATTAAAAAAGCACTCCGCTTGGGAGTGCAGAATATTATTGAATTCCTAACATTAATGCAGTATAAGCGGTACAGACAAATAAAATCCCAAAAACCGTTGCCAATCCGCTGTTTATTCGCTTTTGGAATAATATCAGCATTGAGAGCAAAAAGAGTACTGCAATAAATGCTAACAAAATGCTGGTTTCGTTTGGCACCAAATGTATTGAAGTTGAAGGCTCGATTGTTTCCTGATAAAAAGTTTGGAACAATGCAGATGGCTTCTCAAATTGGATGACAGCCGCGAGATTCTCTGTTGGAGATTGCTGTCCCATTACCGCCATTGCAGAGAAAACCAGTAAAGCAAAAATGCTTTCTGCCTTGACCCACGGTATCGGATTAAATTGTGGATTAGAGTATAGTTTTCTTTTTACCAAAACACCATTTTTAAAGGCCAATGTCAGCAAAGGTATAATAAATAAGTGTTTAAATAGTAAAGCTTGACCATAAGGAACGATCCACGAATTCACGTAATCGGGTACTAAAAGCGTCATTAAAAAGAAGCCAGCACTTATTGTTGCGACTAAGCAAATTAAAGCAACTGGACTAAACCATTTTAAAAAAGCTAGCCAATTATCACTGTTCTTGGAAAACCAGGAGACGACTAATAAAGTACCTATCCAAATGCATACGGCCAGAAAATGAATTCCGTGTGGAATAAAGCCCTTTAACTGATAACTGGCTGTGCAATGGCTGGCCCAGCCAAATGCCAATATTAAAGCAAATGTAAATATTGATGTTATATATTCAAGTTTTGGTTCATTTGTATTTTTCTTAATGTAGCGTACACTTATCAATACAGCGGCTAATACTAATGTTATCAGCCAAGCGTGTCCTATATTAAAATCAAACAGTATTCCTTTAAAAATAACTCCAAACTCAGCTTCAAATTCTCCTGAAAGCATAGTCGTAATCCTCAGAAGTGGGAAAAAGGATAAAACAGCTATTCCGACTATAGATACGTTCACTAACCAATCAGGAACTATAATTTCAGGACGCCTATGTTCAGGTACAAATGTTAATATTTGATGTCCGACTAAGATACAAAAGCAACAATATAAAAGGAATTCAGTAATATATACCATTTCTTCTCCTTAAAATAGTCATGATGAAGGCCCCGAAAACAAACACGGCCCTTTCACAAAACCAAATCAAAACTGTAACGCTATTGTAAAATGGATATCTCGAACTTATTATACAAGAAAAAAAAGGCAGTTAGTTAAATAAATGAAGCGATATTTTGAACATTCTCAATAGAACTTCCTCTAATCTTTTGGTGCTATACTAAGAGTCTCTAAAAGTTTCATGAGATTGTCATTAATATACTACATCGCATAGTATTTAATCAATAATCGATGTGGTACTTTATATATAATGATATGATCATTTATTAATTTAGTAGGCCTGCATACGGATAAACATTACGAGGTGATCTATGTTTACAACGGATATTACAATTTGGGTAGCATTAGGAGCGGGAATTCTTTCTTTCGTGTCACCATGCTGTTTACCGCTGTATCCAAGCTTCATTTCGTATATTACCGGTGTTTCTGTCAAGGATATTGAAGAGAGAAATCATTTGCAGAAAAAGAGGGTGCTCTTACATACGCTCTTCTTTATAATGGGATTTTCAATCATTTATATCGCTTTAGGTATGTCGGCAAGTTTGATAGGACAATTGTTTACGTCAAATCAAAATTTACTACGACAGTTGGGCGGAATTTTGATTGTGGTTATGGGGCTAACAATGGTAGGGATTTTCAAGCCAACATGGATGTTGAAGGAAAAGAGGGTTCAGTTGAATTCAAGACCGGTAGGGTATGTAGGTTCATTCCTTGTTGGCATTACCTATGCAGCAGGTTGGACTCCGTGCATTGGACCGATCTTGACGACAATTATGACACTCGGGGTTACAAATCCGGAGCAATCGGTGTACTACTTAACGGCCTATATGATCGGATTTGCCGTACCATTTTTCATTATGAGCTTTTTTATTAGTCAGATTAAAATATTCCTGAAATATTCGGCCTTGATGATGAAAATTGGGGGAGGGATGATGGTAGTCGTCGGCATACTTCTATATACAGATCAGATGACGAAAATTACCATTTTCTTTATTCGTTTATATGGAGGATTTACGGGATTCTGATGTTAACAGAATGGCCTATTATATAAGAACCGAAAACCGGGTGGTGCGCATGGAGGTAATTTCAAAGCTTATAGGAGCCGTGGCACCGGGGGTGTGCCTGCTTGCTTATTTTTATTTAAAAGACCAGTTAAAACCAGAGCCTTTTAAACTGGTAATCAAAGTGTTTATCATTGGCGGATTAGTCGTGTTTCCGTTAATCGTTGTGCAGAGTATACTTGCTCCTTATAATGGGGGCATATGGATCGAGTCCTTCCTGCTGTCGGGATTGTTTGAGGAGTTCATCAAATGGTTTCTGCTGTACTTTTTAATATACAACCATACTGAGTTTGATGAATTTTTTGATGGAATTGTGTACGCCGTAGCGATAGCGGCTGGTTTTGCAACGGTTGAAAACCTTTTTTATGTTATTCTAGGGAACGGAAACGAGTTTTCTGTAATCTGGACGCGTGCACTGCTTCCTGTTTCCGGACACGTTTTGTTTGGGATTACTATGGGATACTATTTTGCTAAAATGAAAAACAATCCGAAAATACGGTACTATATTCTTTCCATCCTCCTCCCAGCTTGTTTTCATGGTGTATTTAACCTTATGAATCATTTGGAAATGCCATTTGGCCGTGGATTACTTATTACATTTATGAGCTTCCTTTGGTGGTTTAATATTCGAAAAATGAATCTCAGTATTGGCAAGGGTGCGGTGGGTCTTGCAGAAAAATAGGAGCCATTCCTGTAATGAATGAATTCGAGGTTTGAATGAAAAAAGTACCTTCTGTATACTGGGGAACGTTCCGACCAAAGAACAAATCCCAGCGCAGGAGGCACTCTACAATGAAGTATAAACACGCCAAGAAACAGAATCAACGAATTCAACAAATTACCGAATCAACTCTTGTTGTCGGAGCCGACATTGCCAAGAAAACACATGTCGCCAGAGCCGTCGATTTCCGCGGAATCGAGCTCGGTAAAGACTGCGTGTTCGGCAATGATCATCAAGGCTTAACGAAACTTGTAACGTGGATGAAGGAGCTTCAGTGGCGACATCACAAGACGGAAATCGTCTTGGGGATCGAACCCACCGGACACTACTGGTTTCCACTGGCTGAATATCTGCAGCGTGAAGGCGTAGGAGTCGTCGTTGTTAACCCGCATCACGTAAACAAGAGCAAAGAGCTTGAGGACAACTCACCGACCAAGAACGATTACAAAGACGCCAAAGTTATCGCCGATCTGGTGCGCAATGGGAAATACAGCGAGCCTAAATTGCCGATGAACGTCTACGCAGATCTTCGGATCCTGATGAATCTTCGGGAGAAGGTCATGGTTAACTTCGGCCAAGTCCAGCGCCGCATTCAGAATTGGTTAGACCGCTTCTTTCCGGAGTATGGCCAGGTGTTTAAGGACTGGGAGGGCAAGGCTTCGCTGATTACGCTGAGTGAATTCCCGACTCCGAGCGAGATTGTGGCGCTAGGTGTGGGCGCAATCGTGCGTCGTTGGAAAGAAGACGTAAAGCGCGCCGTCGGTCCCAAACGAGCGTCGCAGTTGCTTGAAACGGCGAGAACCTCCATCGGCCTTAAACAAGGACTGGCAGCAGCGAAAATTGAGCTGAAGACTCTTCTGGAGCAATACGAGATGTTCGCCAAGCAGCTTGAGGACATCATGATAGAAGTGGAGCGTTTGTTAGCTCAAATTCCGGGAACGAAAGAAATGCTGACCATCCCTGGTGTTGCCATCGTGACGCTCGCCGGCTTCCTGGCTGAAGTCGGGGACCTTAGTGGTTACGACCACGGCCAGCAGATTATTCGGCTCGCTGGCTTAAATCTAAAAGAAAACAGCTCTGGCAAGAAGAAAGGCAAATCGACGATTACAAAGCGTGGCAGATCCAGGCTTCGGGCTTTGTTGTTCCGAGCGATGATGCCGATGGTGGCGAAGAACGCCGAGTTTAAGGCGTTGCACCAGTACTTCACGAAGCGAAGTCACAACCCGCTGAAAAAGAAGCAATCCATTGTGGCGCTCTGTGGTAAATTAATCCGAGTATTGTACACGCTAGGCACCAAACGCATTCCGTACCAGCCATCCGATGTTCTGGGGCCGGTACGTCAGGCCCAGTTACAGATGGCAGCTTAATTCAAACCATTTTCACGTTTCTCACACAGAACTTGAAATAAACCAACGACAATTGAAGCACGGAGCAGCCGTAGGATCTATTTCCATAAGGGCAACGACCCAGTAAAGGAGCAAGGAAACGGCGTCCACACCTCGAGAGGCAGAACGAAGGAATGTAAGGGCTAAGACCCAGCGTGACATGGGAGGAGGGTAAGCCGTCGGGGGAATAGAGTGGATATCCAGAGTGCGGTCATACGACTCATCCATAGATTGGGAACAGCGTCCCAACCTCTATTCCCGCCTCCGCCTCCTCCAGATAATTAGGGCTTGCTGAACGGGTCACATTTTACGGCATCACGGGCAAGCGGAATGCAAGGGTCGACCAGAGCCATTGCAAAAAAGGCAAAAAGAGAACCCGGAGTCTCTTTTCGAGGTTCATGACCAGCA
>NZ_JBVASZ010000046.1:0-25672 GCF_057814255.1 Paenibacillus sp. F024 | reverse complement strand
CGGACGCCTCCATGTGCAAGGTTTTTCGCGGGTAAGTCCCTGTTTTCCTTGCACTTGAATTCGACAAAAGAGGTCCTAAACCCTTGTGGCTGTCGGACTTTTGATTCGTTCAGCAAGCCCTAAATAGCTTTTCTGGCTCAATTGAATATTGGTCATTAACCTGTTCAATACGACCTCATTCATTCCCATAGGTATGATCAACACCAATAAGGAGAAATCGAGCCCCAATTCATAATCCCCCCGAAACCAGATCAAATAGGGCAAAAAGGCGTTGTCCGCCGACCAGGCCATGATTCTGTCAATAAACAAAAAAGTAAAGTACAGCACCCCATATACAAAATAAGGCATTGAATTATAAATGGTAACGGACATCTTCGGAAGCTTCGGCTCTATTCCTCTCTCTGCTTTTGCTTCCGCTTTTTTGAAAAAATAATACGCCAGAGCTATTCCTGTCAGAGACACCAGTAAAAGAGATATCAACTGCGCGACAATCATATTGATTTGAAATACGGCAAACAGGAGATACACGATGATGATTCCAAGCACAATCAAGGCCGTGAACACAAGCTCTTTTCTCAAAATGTACATCACGGTAACGGAAAGCCAAATGGTGTTAAGAAAGAAATAGTAAAGAAGGATAATCGGGATCATATGGCTGGGAAAGAGCGGGAAAAGCATATTGATCACAATGACGACTCCCGATAAAATGAGGCAGGCCATGATTCCCATCATAATAAAATAAAAAGTAACCCGCCGCGCCATGCGATAGTACCCCTGAATAATATAAAAGAAGCCGCGTCTGGCAATCGCTTGCGTAAATCCACCAACCGTAATGAAGCTTAATATTGTACCTATGGCAATGGCGGTTGCAAATTCTACGGACAATTCTTCATAGGACCATAGGGAAAACCGCAGACTAATCATTGAAAATACGGAAACGGCCATAGGAAGAGCAAAAATCGCGCCCCTCAAAAAATGGATGACGATCAGACGTACCGCTTCCGGCAGCCCTAGCTTCTCTTCTTTACTGAACGGTGTGAAAATGATGCTGCTGTTGTTCAGTTCCCATAGCTGGGAAGCCAGCTCAAAAATATTGCTTACTCCGAATGCTTTGGCCGCACGCTCGTCGGTCCAGCCTAAGGACTCGAGCAAAGCAGCGATTTCATAGCGATCCTCCGGATGAACCCGGCGCTCTTGTACCTCTTTAAGCAGCCGGTTGAGGCTTTCGCGCTGCTGATCCAATTTGGGTTTATAATAGACGACATTCATCCGCTTACTCACCCGATCCCGGAATAACCATATTTACAATCAGCTCCGCCAGCTTTCCTTCCCGCTCCGCCTTACTCAATACATCCTCCGTGATAACGGCGTTTTTGCTAACGATCAACCCGCCGCTGCCGTCTGACAAATCCTTACCGGCGATTTTCCCCACTATGTATTTTTTTTTCAAATGATGGGCGTGATCCGCTGCAGCTTGGCTTCTCCTGGTTTCCGCATGAGGTTCGTACACAGGGCTATGGACCTTGTCTCCCCTTTCGGATAAGGGTTCACCGTGAATGAAAGACACTTGATGAGTCGTCCATGCCCGAGGCTCGAACAGCAGCTGTTCGATATCCTCCTCCCAAAAGCCGCTCCCGACTGCCGCCATTGGCCGACTTATTGGCGGTGCAGCTTTCTTTGGCGCAGCCGCGCTCATCCTCTTTTGCGGAAGAACCGGTTTTGGAGCGGACTCACTAAGCTGCGTTAAAGGAACAGAGTCCTCCGCAGTAGACTTCTCTTTGGGCTCGAACGCCACCAGGATAGACTCCAGGGTCTGTGTGGGCTGTGTGAATACCTCCTCAGCTGCCGCCTCCAGGGTCTCCGCGGGCTGCACAAATACCTTCTCCGCGGCTGACGCCCTAAGCTGCGCCGATGACACGATGCCTTGCATCAAGATTTCCTTGATTTCTTTGATTTCGGATAGAAGCCGTTCTTTCATCTCTTCCACAAAGGCTGAACTCAGGTTTTCTTCCGGCACTTCGACGGAAGCCGCCACTGCGTTCAAAGCCAGTGAGACATTTTGATAATGGGAAAGCTGTAACTTCAATGCTTCACGTTGATTCCGCACACGGCTCATCTCTTCTTGAAGCTCCAGTATCTCTTTTTCCTGGAGATGAATTAAATTCGTAATGTATCCCATCGCCGACTTCTGATTTAATCCGAACAATCTTTTCTTCCATTGAATTTGAAATTCAAGCTGCGGTTTCCGCGGCGGAACAACCGTATCTAATGCATCGGCCTGAGTAACCGGTTGGGGTGGATCTTCCTTGCCGGAATGAGAGGCTTGAAGCCAACCGATTTGCTGATGGATTTGGTTGGTTTCCGCTCTGATTTCATCCAGCTTCCCGGTTAATTTCGTTTTCGCTTGATCATGCTTTCGCTGCAGATACGTAACCGTGTCTGCGAAGGATTGGTGCTGGATTCCCCATAGAGCCCGTTCGATCCTTCTTTTTTTCATGAACTCACCCCTCCTTCCGGCAGTTCTAGGCAATCCCTATTTCCAGGAATGCCTCATATTTCTCCATTTCATGAAAGGCCAGTTCATATTCCCCCAAATGATTATAGGCTTCAGCCAATTCCAGCAGCAATACAGGCACCGCCTTGGAGGATGGAAATTGTTCTATGGCCGACCGGAAGCAGCTCGCCGCGTCCTCATAAAAGCCGGCGGATTTGAAGGCCAGGCCGCGCTCCATCCAGATTCTTTGCCTTGTCATCAGATGCTCGTTAGTAAGAACGACTTCGCCCGTTTGAGCCACGGCCGCTTCATCCGCTGACTGCACAGGCAGGCCGTTGGAGCCGTGAGACAGCCGAAGATAGCTTTGTTCATGTTCCTTTAAGACATGTTCAAGCGTGAACCGGGTGATCGCTCTTTCTTGAGCTTCCGCAGCTAAGGATGCTCTCAGACCGGGCTGGCTCAACAGACGAATGATTCCCTCCGCCAGTTTTTCATGATTTCTCGCAGGCACGAGAATCCCCGTATCGCCCAAAGCTTCTTTGATTCCTCCGACATCGGTGGAAATGACGGGGGTTCCCGCCATCATGGCTTCAACGACAGAGTAAGGGAACGCTTCGGAAATACTTGTTAATGCTGCCACATCTCCGCTCTTATACACGGCGGCTATATTTGAAGTGTGACCGGCAAACCGGACCGTGTCCTCCAGGCCCAGCTTTTGCCGTAAGGCGAGACATTGTTCGTAATACGCAGGAACGCTCACCGAGCCGTGAATGACAAATTGGACATCAGGAATCCGCTTGTTGACAATGGCCGCTGCGTGAATCAGCATCTCGATATCTTTTATCGGGTCGATTCTGGCCACAGTAACCACCGTAGGGCGTGACGGTTTTTCTCCCGAAGCACGGAGAAAGACGTCTTTATCTACTCCGTTGTATATCACCTTGATCTTTTCCTTAGGGACTCCGTATTCCCTTTCCCATCGGGTATTGTAATGACATACCGGCGAGACTTGATCGGCAAAATAGTAATTTATGCTGGTCACCGAATGCACTAGCCGCATAAGTAAGGTATTCAGAAAAGAAGAGTATTCTCTCTTGGACAGTGATAAATATTGCTCTCTGAGATAAACGCCATGTTCGGTCAGCATAAACGGCGTTTTGTTTTTCAATTTTGCCAGAACACAAGGGATTCCGCAAAAAGCGGCCGCCGTTGAATGAGCCACTTGTACATCCGGAATCGGTGTATTTAATATATTTAAAAAGCGGTAAATCCAGCCCAGGCTCTGAATCAGACTATACACATCGGGTCTGGCCAGCTGGCTGTCTTTGGACGCTGCATATTCCAATACAATTCGCTTATAGGCTTCCCAGGCCTCTTCCGACTTGAAGCTCGCTTTGTATTCGTAATATTGAAAATACAGATGAAGCTCCAGCATAATCTTTGCCAGCAGCTTGGGATTTTTGACGGGGCTAATGATTTCTCTGACCAGATCTTCAAACAAGGGAATAAAATATTTATTTATATTGTGCGGGGTGGTTCGCTTCTTTGCCAAGAAGGTTTGTGAAAACGGAGCGGATAAATGCTCGCTGGGCTCCTCCGTCCCCCATAAGGGCATCTTGATTAAGGTCGTTGATTCAGGCAAATCAAACTTTTGTGTGACAAACGGATCCATTAATACGCTGTAAATCACATAGTCAACCGATGCACTGCGCTTAACCAGAAGATCACACCAAGTGCTCACTCCCCCCTGATGAAACGGATAGGTTCCTTCTGTCGTTAACATCACCTTCATTTTGTTATGGGTCATGGCGCATAATCTCCCGTATAACTGACCAGCGACACATCGATTACTCCATCTATGGATGACAACTCCTTAACAAAATGGGTATTTTCATCCTTTATTTTCATCTCAATCACTAATTCGGTGTGATCCTTGCGTACGGTTTTGGATTTCAACTTATGCTTCAGTCTGGTCACGTGATAGTTAACGGCGTAGTCCGCTTCTTCAGTGAAATGCACAATCAGAAGGTAAGCTTCCCCCTTAAGCTTGTATTTGGACAAAATGTACACCGTAAGGCCGATCAACAGACAACCCATGATAGCCGCAGGATAAATTTTGGCTCCTATGGCGATGCCCGCCGAAACCGCCCAGAACATAAACATGATATCCAGCGGATCTTTAACGGCCGTACGAAAACGAACGATGCTTAAAGCCCCTACCATGCCTAAAGACAGAATAATGTTCGTGCTGATCGTCATAATGATCATCGCGGTAATCATGGTCATCAATACTAAAGTGACATTAAAGCTGTGATTGTAGACGACTCCCCGGAAGCTCTTTTGGTACACATAATAAATAAACAGGCCGATCAGCAGCGAAATGAAAAGCGCCACCGCAACGTCCAAAACGGAAAGCGCAGCCTGCTGCGAAAATGCACGCTGAACAAACACCTCGTCAATTATGCGATCGAACGTAATTCTTTCCCCCATGTACCGTGATCCCTTCTGATGATCTAGCTTCCCTTATAGGTGCTGATGCTCCTTCATAAAATGCCTGCAAAGCACGTATTTGGATATCGCCGTACGGATGGAGCCCCGAAAGTCGAGCAGCTCTCGAATAAAAGAAGGCAGAAATCCAGTATATTTTACCTCTAGAATTTCACGCGGTTCGCGGAATACACGCATGGGAACAGCATGAGAGTGGAATATATCCTGCGTGTTGATCACTGCTGCCAGACCCTTGTCAAAGGTGACCCGCACATCTCCCAACGGGTTCATATAAGCCTCGCGGGTGTAATCCACGATCACTTTCGGACGCAAGCCATGAATGGTAATTCCGTAATAAAATTGCTCGAGAAGAGGCTCCTTGCGCTGAAGTAAAAATTCAATATCACCCGTCATAATCCGTTCATACTCTTCCCTGGAAAGAGACGCCGACTCCTTGCAAATCATATCGCCAAACTTCGACTTGCGTTCCAGCTTTATCGCATGATCGGATTGATTGTAAATTCGAATTCTGTATTTTTTTCTTTTCATGATGCCGTAATTTTTCTCAAACAGGGCGTTGTCCTGAAGGTCATCAAAATACAAGCTTCGAATATGGTACCCTTCCGCGGTTACCGAATTCCGGTCCCTGTGCAATAACGAACTCATACGCACTCGAAGCGACAATTGGTCAAACGGATGAAGGTAATACTTTAGTTCATGTCTCAGCTTTTTGCCTTCATATCGCATGGGCGCCTCCTGCTATTCCAAAATAAACCGTTTGACCCCGTGATAGAATTTCCCGGTCCCGTCAACAAAGCTTTCAAATGCGACTTGTTCATTCCCCTTGCTGTCGCGAATGATCACTCTCCAATAATACTCCCCGGGAGGAAGCCGGTCCATGGCCAGCCCGGTCTGTTTTAAGCCCTTGTTCTCATAAACGATCATTGAAAAATCAGGCGTTTGGGCGATTTGAAGATCGTAAACCACTTCATCGCCTTGAAGATCGTAGGATTCCTCCCAGGTAAAGCTCATCCGCCCCCCGTCGGGCCAAGGCCCCCCTATGAAAACCGGCATCGGTTTTTCCAGAAGGGTGTAGTATTTCTCCAGTCTTTGGGACGGGTATGCTGCAAGTGAATAGTACTCTTCATCAAACCGCTCCAGATCGTCGGGCAGCAGCTGCACATCGGGGGACTGCAGCACCATCGGCCGAACTGTCGGATAATATTGATCCAGAAAGGCTTTGGTTTGCCCCTCATTCATGATATCTGACAAAGCTTCCAGCTTTTCATTCAAAGCCGTCACATTATCCGGATTCCGAAAAAATTTCCGGGCTAACGGCCATCCCCAATACAGCGAAAGCCCCTCCCGCTTTGGATGGATGTCGCTTCCACTGCTGCCCCATTGCCAATCGTAATTCCAGGCCTTGTCGTAATCCCACGGAATAAAATACCATTTATCGGAAAATCTCGAGCTGTACAAGAAGAAGTTATTCCCGGTCGTATCCAGATTGCCCGTAAGGAGATTAAACGCCATCCAGCTCAAAAAATTGTTTTTATCAAAGTACTTGTCAAAAACCCTGTCAAAATTCAATGTATCGTTATTAACATCCTCCAGCATATCGATCAACTTTTCATGATATTCTCTTCCCGCAATCCCCAGTACGGTCTCAAATTCAGCTTTATCGTAGAGCGGATCATTACGATCTCTGAGAAGCTCGGGATAGCGATAAAATTCAAAGTTTATCGCTTTATACAGGTAGCCGTCCCCATCAAGCCCATTTCGTTTCAAAAAGCCTCGGTTCACTTGATCCACATGGGTAAACAATCCGTAAGGGACAAATTCCTGCTCCGGCGGGTTCGTCGTAAGATCCTTCACGAATAATTGAACAAATTGAGTCTCCGAGCCGGCCAATTCCGGGATCAGCGAAAGGTAATCATAGCTTAACTTGTTCCGGATCCGCGTATAATCGAACGGATGCTTATTCAAATTGATGATATGCTGCTGATTCCAAGGCTTATCTTCATCATTCATTCTGATTTTGAATGATTTTAAGTCCGACTGTCTTACACTGTTTCCTCTTTGCTCAATGGTCGCTTGGACTGGATTTTCTTGTGGTGATCCGATCTGCAGGATGGCGGACAGACGCGGTTCCTTCTCGAGGCTTTCCTTTTGGTTCAGTTGATTCATTTCTTGAAACGCGTATCCATATTCCGGATCCTTGTCGAGAACCGTGACATACATTTTTTCTAGCGGCTTTGTCGTTCGGTCATCATCTTCATCGGTGGAATCCGGGGCTGAATAGCTTATAAATTGAGACCAAAAAGGCTTATCTTTAAAAACATGATCTGTACGTTCTATATACACACCGAGGAACAAAGCTGTCGGAAAAACGAAAATGATTAGCAAAAGAACCTTTGCTTGCAATGCGTCCCCTCCATTACACATCTATATTCCTGGCAGATGCTGCAGGGAAATACATCACTGCAGGCTTGAGGAGCGAAAATTTCAAGTCAGATAAATCGCAGGTCATCGGAGAGATTTAACAAATAAGCTCAAAGTCCTATCGATATCATGGGTATCGTATCAAAATATCATTACTTTTGAAATATATGCCTCATTAAACTTTGTGAAAAATCATCAAATATTCTGTATTCCATTGTAAAAATCGCCCTTTATCGACAAGTTTCATAGGCAGAAGTTCAGCGACTGCCACCCGCCTTTGAACCCCGTATGTAGATCATATAGAATTCTCCGCTGTATAAGGCGAGAACAAAGTTAAGAAATCATTAATAGAATGTATTCAACAAAAATGAAACCGGAGGCTGATGACCTCCGGTTTATCATGATGAAATGTATTATTCGCTAATTTCCAAATGAAAACCATCCAGTTCTTGTTCCGCATCTCTAAACAGCTCCAGCAGTTGATCCGCGTATTCGCCCAAATGACTCCGGCTCGCTTCAAGATCGATCCATTGGATCGTCAAGGGAAGCGCTACCCATCCCGTAAGACAATCCCACAATGCGTCCAAATTACTCCCATAGGTATCCGGCAGCTGCAGTTCACTTTTGAGAACGTCGTGCAGCTGCTGCCGGTCCTTAATGAACCTGCCGTTTAACTGTATCGTATGCACACTCGAGCCCCCCTTCATTATTTGATTTGGGTAAAGGTTTTGTAATGATCTGTGGTCTTAAAGATGAGCCCATCGTTGGAAAAGACTATCCGGTCGCTGCCGCGGGTCCCTTTTTTATAATTGATATCAGCCTCGTACCATATCCTTCCGTTCTTCTTGGGGAGCTTCCCCTCGCGATTTTGGAATACATCTCCGCCAATGCTCTTACCCGGCGCGACTTCCGCCAAATTCCCCTTTTGCGGTTCCCAGCCTAATTTTCTGGCTTCATTCTTGGTAATAAAATGATCCGGAAGCTTCCCGTGCTCGGAGATGTATTCCGCAACCTCATCAAAGCCGGTTAACGCCTCCGTCTTTTGAGCCGCCTTATTATTTTCATGATCAGCCGCAGGCGCGCAGCCGCTTACCCCTATGGCCAATGCAACAATGAGCACGGTACACAGCCATTTCCATAACTTCATCACTTCATAATTCCCCCCAAACTGATTTCATCTACTAATGTGGCATAATTTGACGCTAAAAACAATTTGCGTTTCAAAGATGTCACAGAACGTTAAAGAGATAACTAACTCGAAAATAATATTTGACAAAATTGTGAACTTGCGTAGAATGGAATGTAAAGGAGTGACGATCATGAATGCATCTCAACCGAAAGCACTGAAATTCACCAACACCGTTTCGGCCGCAGCGGCCATGTTAGGATTTACCGTTATTGTTATAAGTTTCTTTGTAAGCGCTATTCATAGGGAGTATTATTTATTCGGCGGAATTGGCGTTGTGGTCTCGTCCGTATTCGTGTATCTGTTCGGCTTAGTTATAAGTCTCATGGAGAATGCTTCCCATGAAAGCAGCCATCACCTTTCCCACACAGAAAAAAGGGCCACCCCAAGTCACTAAGACGGGGGGGGCCCTTCTTCTTGTTAATGCATATGGTCTCCAAATGACATGACCCAAATCGATCCGAGTACGATGACAATCGCCATAAGAATTCCGTAAACAATATTAATGACCTGCGTATTCCGGTCCTCGCCCTCACTGACATGCATGAACATGAACAGCTGAAGACCGGCCTGGACTACCGCCAAGGAGCCGATGATCCACATGATGGTGTGAAAAGGCAAGGATGTTCTTAAAGCCACACCGGCTGCGGCAAAGGTGAGCACCAGGGATAATATGAATCCAAACACGTGCCCCAAGGGAAAGCCTTTTGCTTTTTTCTCCATTTATGCCACCATCCCTTTTAGATACACAAATGTAAAGATAAAGATCCAGACCACATCCAAAAAGTGCCAATATAATCCGATAATAAAGGTTTTTCGAGCCGTTACTGGAGTCAAGCCTCTTTGCAGAAGCTGAATAATAATCATGATCGCCCAGCCGATCCCCATAGTCACGTGCAGACCGTGAGTCCCGAGAAGAACGAAAAAGCTGGACAGAAACGCGCTCGTTTGCATAGTTGCGCCTTCATGAACGTAGTGGATGAATTCATTCACTTCCATAAATAAAAAGCCGACACCGAGCAGTAAAGTAACGATGAGCCAGCCGATCAGGCCTTTGAGATGATTCCGGCGCATTTCGTAGATAGCTAAACCGCAGGTAAAGCTGCTGGTTAAGAGAAGCAGGGTTTGAATCATAACTTCCTTCATCATAATAATGTCCTGATGGGTCGGACCGCCTGCGTACCGATCAAAAAGCACGCCATATACTCCAAACAGCGTTGCAAACAGGACAATCTCTGCCCCAAGGAAGATCCAGAATCCGAGAATATTCATCCGGTTCTGTTCGGTCTGATATTCCAACGGCTGTGACGTATTGACATTAGCCGACATACTGGTTCACCTCTCCTTCCTTGCTTCTCCAAGCCTTTTCCGTCTCCTCAATCTCTTCCTTATGCACGTGATGACCGTCGTTATAGTCGAAAGAACGAACGATGAGACCGATAATAATGCCGACAGCCGCAACCGCCGCCGCTAAGTGCCATTCAAACACCATGAAGAATCCGGCAATTCCGAAAACGATGCACATGATAAACGGCAGGCCCGTATTATTAGGCATGTGAATCTCTTCAATCTCTTCTTTATGAAGGGTCAAGCCTTCATTTTTCTTTTTCATATGCCAGAAGGCATCCAGTGTAGTAACCTCCGGCAGCTTGGTGAAATTATAATGCTGAACCGGCGAAGCGGTAGCCCACTCCAGCGTTCTTGCATCCCATGGATCACTCGGTACATTGCGGTCCGCATAGCGGATACTCCAGTAAATGTTATAGCAGAAGACAGCAAAGCCGATCGCCAGGATCGCGGAGCCGATGGCCGACACCATGAACAATGGAGCGAAGCCCGATTCCGCCGAGTAGGTGTAAGCCCTTCTTACGGCGCCGTCCAACCCAAGGAAGAACATCGGCATGAACGTCACATTGAAGCCGATGACAAACAACCAGAAGTGCCATTTACCGATTTTTTCATTCAACATGTGACCGAACATTTTCGGCCACCAGTAGTATAATCCGCCGAATACGGCAAATACTACACCAGGAATTAATACATAATGGAAATGTGCAACCAGGAACAGCGTATTGTGGTACTGGTAATCCGCCGCACCCATACCCAGCATGACACCCGTAACCCCGCCGATGACAAAGCAAGGCACAAAAGCCAAAGCCCACAGCATTGCAGTCGTCATTTTAATGCGGCCTTTGCGCATCGTAAATAACCAGTTAAACATTTTGACGCCTGTAGGAACAGCAATCAGCATCGTCGTAATCGAGAAGAACGAGTTTACTAACGCTCCCGCGCCCATCGTGTAAAAGTGATGCACCCACACGACCATACTGAGAACGGCAATCCCTACAATAGAGAATACCATCGACTTGTAGCCATAGAGCGTTTTACGGGAGAAGGTCGCTATAATTTCGGAGAAGATACCGAAAGCGGGAAGCGCCACAATATACACTTCGGGGTGAGCCCAAAGCCAGAACAGGTTCGCCCAAAGCATATCCATGCCTCCGGCGGACAAGGTAAAGAAATGCGTGCCGTACAATCGGTCGAACGTCATCAAAGCCAGCGCCACCGTAAAGATCGGGAAGGCAGCCACGATGATCACGGAGGTGATAAATGTCGTCCAAGCGAACATCGGCATTTTCATTAACGTCATGCCCTTGGTTCTCATTTTGAGAATCGTTACGATAAAGTTGATTCCGGTCATTAATGTCCCGATACCCGCAATTTGCAGGGCGATGGCATAATAGTTGTTGCCTATGCCGGGACTGAATTCTTTACCTGCAAGCGGGAAGTAGGATGTCCATCCCGCATCGGGAGATCCGCCGATAACAAACGATATGTTAAACAGCATCGCCCCGCTGAAAAACAACCAGAAGCTCCAGGCATTCAGTGCCGGGAAGGCGACATCTCTTGCTCCGATTTGAAGCGGAACAACAACGTTCATCAAACCGATCAGGAACGGCATTGCCATAAATAAAATCATGATGACGCCATGCGTTGTAAATATTTCGTTATAATGCTGGGCGTTCAAAAACTGCATCTCGGGTCTGGACGTTTGCGCCTTCATTAACAACCCGTCCATGCCTCCGCGGAAAAACATCAAAACGGCGGCAATGATATACATAATCCCGATCCGTTTATGGTCAACGGTGGTCAGCCATTCCGTCCACAGCCATCTCCATCGTTTGAGATAAGTCAGCGTTCCGACAACCCCGAGCATGGTTAAAACAATGGCAATCTGGGAGCCTAAAATTAACGGATCCCCCGTAATAAAAAATTCATCCCATTTAATGCCCATGATGCTCACCTCCGGCGGTGTTACTCTCTTCTGTATGCTCTACAGGATTATTTTGTTGGTTTTCATTGTTATCTTTGTTCTTGTTGTTATCTTTGTTCCGGTAATTATCTTCTTCCTCAAATACCTTGCCCTGATAGCCGTGATACCTGTACAGCTCAGGATTGGTATACGTCTTGGAATCGGCCTCTGCATGGTTAACCCATTCCAGATGCGTATTGGAAAATGTCAGACGTCCCAAATGCGTCGGTGTCAACAGTTCTTCATATTTATCTTCCGTCAGCTTAGGAGCCGTATTGGCGACATCCTTAACCCATTGGTCAAAATCCTCCTGGGTTTGAGCCAACACTTCAAATTCCATATCCGCATATCCCCGGCCGTTAAAGTTGGTGTTCCGGCCTAGATACGAACCGGGATGATCCGCTACCAGATACATTTGCGTCTGCATTTTGCCCATGGTATATTTTTGCCCGCCCAAAGCCGGTACCCAGAAGGACTGCATGGTGCTGGCCGACGTTAATTTAAACAGAACAGGTGTATCCTCCGGAATATTGACATAGTTGACGGTCTCAATCCCCTGCTCCGGATAGCTGAAAATCCATTTCCAATCGGCTGAGGTCACGTGGATCGTAATCGGCTTTTTTTCCTCATAGCCCTTGGGGACCTTCTCCAAATCATACAGCGTTGTTACAGTCGGAATGGTCAAAGCGATAACGATCAGAATAGGAATCGCGGTCCAGATGATTTCCAGCAGCGTGCTGCCGTGCTCCTCCGGCGGTTCATAATCCTTATTCTCGGGCCTCTCGCGATACTTCCACACAATATAACCAAACAGCCCGAACACGACGACAACGACCAGCGACATCCAGACCAGAGACCAGTTAATCAGCTCCATTATGCTTCTGGCTACAGGTCCTTGAGGCTGGAAGACAACCATATTCGGTTCACAGCCGCTTAGCAGCACAACCATCATGATGGCCAGTGGAGAAAATATAAGCTTGCGGTAATTCATGGTGGCTCATCTCCTCTCAAAAATGTCACATTTGCGAAAATTTTCACAATCTGTTCAAATCTTTGTGATTGATTTCACTTAACAATACAAATGATAGCATGGCTTTTTAATGGAATGTGTTACAGATCCGTTAAAACTGTGACAAAAACAGTAATGAAATTACCCCCAATATCATGAACAATTTATGACTAAACGGAACAACAAAAAAGACATCCTCTCCAGGACGTCTTTATCTTCCAGTAATTCGATTAATCCACGGGCTTATATAACCCGGATTGTTCTTTCATCCATTCGAACAGATGGGTAACAATGACTTTTAATACGGCATAACCGGGAACGGCCAAGATGATCCCAAGTATTCCAAATAAGTTCCCCGCGGTTAAAATCACAAATATAATCGTGATCGGGTGAACCTGCAGTGATTTGCCCATGATCTGAGGCGAGATGAATTTGCCTTCAATTAACTGAACAATGGTCCAAATGCAAATCATTTTCAGCAGCATGACCGGTGAGGTGACCATAGCTACAATCAAGGCCGGTGTGATGGCAATGGCCGGCCCCAAATAAGGTACGATACTGGTACAGGCCGCTACAATCGCCAAAACAAGAGAATACTCCAAGCCGATAATACGATAGCCTACATACAATAAAAAGCCGATGCAGCAGCTGACAATGATCTGCCCCCGAATATAGGAGCTGATCTGATTATTCATTTCGATCATCACCCGATGCGTTTGATCGCGAAGCGCCGTCGGGATAAAGCTCAAAATATAATGCGGAAGCTTTCGTCCGTCCTTAAGCAAATAAAACAAGATAAACGGAACGGTAACTACAGCCAGAATGGTTTCCGTAACAGCCCCCAGGAAGCTTCCTATACTTGCCCCTGCCCGGTTCACAATGGCAGAAACTCTGTCGGAAAGTCCATTCATCCAATCGGTAGTGGTCGAGCCGAGCGTTTGTTGAAGCTGGTTAAGAAAGGGACTGCCCATAAACTCTCCAAACCGGTTTTCAATCTCTCTGCTGTAGCCGGGAATATTACGAATTAAGCCCAGCACTTGTTCGCGGATAAGCGGTACCACTGCCACAACGATAAGAGCAATTACACAAGCAATGACCAAATAAAGAACCAGGATGGCATACACCCTTTTCGTACGTTTCCTCTCCATCCAGTCGACAACGGGATTAAGTAAATAAAAAGCAATTCCTGTCAAGAGGAGCGGAAGCAGCACGGTTTTGACCAGCACAACAAAAGGCGCGAACACATACGGAATTTTGTTTAAAACAAGGATGTTTAAGCCGACCAAAAGCAAAACGAATAAAAATAAGACGAATTTATTATTTAGAAAGAAACGTCTAAACGTATCCGTTCTATTACGCGGCTCCCCCATGCGGTTGAATCCTCCTGACTATTCAGCCGTGGATAATGATAGCATTGGCTTTTCTAAATAGAATAACTTTTATTTGATGAAGAAACAAGCGATGACTAAACAAAATGGTGAAAGCCAAACCTGTGCACAATTTCACTTGTGGATATGTTGGTATAATTCAATAAACCTATACCCAGAACCCTTTAGCAGCATGTCGATTGTGTGGATAATCTTGTGGATAAATCCTTTTGATTTGTAAAAATCCGCATACCCGCTCCCCAAAAAATAAGACGTGCCTTGGACATAGCATTCCAATGCTGCTTAGTTTAGTCATGCTTGATGATACAGCCGATTTAATCTCGCGAAATGAGTCTCAAAAAAACATAAGCCGCGGGCTACCATCACTGGCTGCGGCCTAAACGAGATAAGGTTTCGGTATAAACATAACACGTGCTGCAGGTTTGGCCATGGGCCACGCAATTATTTGACTCCAGCTCCCAGCAATTTTGATTCACGTTCCGATAAGCCGGACAAGTGGAGCATATGTCGGAGGGAGTGCAGCTCATTTCCCAGCAAGCCCCAAGCGAGCGAGTGGATTGGGCAGCGGCGCTTTGTTTCTTGCGAAACCAGCCGATCAGGGCATCCACACATGCTTGATCCAATTGGGAGCCAGAAGCGGCTTTCAGTTTCTCTATCGCCTGTTCGAACGTATAGGGCTCTCTGTATTTTCTCCCCCCGATGATGGCCAAAAAGCTTTGAACCACATGGAGAATTCGAGCTCCAGTCGGGATTTCCTCTCCTTTGAGACGATTCGGGTAACCGGCCCCATCCGCCCTTTCATGATGATGACGGATCATCGATGCAACGCGATCCATGGATGTAGTCTTCTCCACAAAGGCAGCCCCGATTTCCGCATGCCATTTTATTCTCTCGTATTCATGCAGTGTAAATTTCCCTTCTTTTTGCAGCAAATCGTCAGGTAGTCCCAGCATTCCAATATTGCTTAAGTATGCGGCAAGCGTCACTTCCTGAACGGTTTCCTTATCCAAGCCCATTTCCCGGGCCACGAGAGCGGAATAACGGCCCATCATATCCGAATAGCCGATAGTATAAGCCTTCAAGTGGTCCACCATGCGAGCCAGGCGCTTTAATAGATCAATGTAATCGGACCGGCTTATTCTACCTTCCAAAGACTGCATTCCCAAGATGGCACAAGCATTGCGAACCAGCCTTTCAACAGCTTGCAGCTGTAAATCGGCGGCCTTGGCATCATCCGAATAGCGCCATGATTCATAGCAGCATATCAGCAGCGCGGGCCGGTTTCCGAACCGGGTCGGAAACAGGGACATGAGGCTTGCTCCCATCTCTTGAAGATAAACGGGAAGTTCTCCATACAGCTTGTCCCGCTTCTCCAGAACGACGAAACGGCCGGAAGACGCCAAATCAAATAAACGGGAGGCTTTCCGGTCATTTATTAATCGGATCATCACACTCCGCTTCAGGCCGATCGATGCCGGAACTTCCATGTGCTCGTCTCTTTCCACCAGAAAAAAAGCACAAGAAGCTTCAACATATTTAACGGCCAATCTTAATATCAGATCAGCCATATCCTCCGGGTGGCTTGTCAGCCGCTGGAGATAGTGTACAGATTCTTCCAATGTCATGATTGCTTCCACTTTTTTCTCGGTCTGCTCCGGTTTTGCAGCGGGATTCTCCCATTCAGGCAAGAGATTTGACAAATCATTCAATGCCTGCAGGGTCCCGCTCCGAATCCTGCGAACAGGTCCTGCCAGGATGACACCTTTGCCTCCCTTTAAGGGAACGGCCAAAAGCGGAACGCCCCCGGACTTGATCAATTCCGTCTTCAACGGAATCACAGCGCTCTCAAATCGATGGGGAGGCTGCCAATCCTTCCCTTTTCTATAAGGTAAAAGTCCGGTATATGCTGGCTGAACGTGTTCGGAGCTATCCTCATGACCACGTACGGCCTTGATTACAAACATACGTTCCTGGTGGTCATACAAGTAGAAGGCATAGCTGCTTGCCTTAACCCATCCACCCATAAACTCCAGCACATCGTTGTAATCGACCGTCCCCTTCTTTTGACTTTCTTCCATCATCCGTACGGCCAGCTTCGAACGCAGCCTGATACCGGTCAGCCTGCTTTTGAGAATGAGCCATGCCGCGGCAGCGCCGGACAGCAGGACCATGGACAACAGCGCCATGACAACGGTTAATGCCGACACGCTTTCCATCGCCTAACTTGGATTCTCCTTTCGCGAATGGCTTCCCTCTTCCTGCTCCTCTATGCTTCGCTGTGGCTCCAAGAACGTTTGAAGCGCAATAAATTGCCCCAGCTCCTTCAGCTTATCGTGCAAATTCGATACTTGAATCGACATATACAATAAGATCAGAAGCAGGAACAATGTCGAGAAGAAGAACAGCAAGGAAGGCGCATATTCAATGCCCAGCAGCGCAGCAATCCTATCCAGCACTTCCGGATTGCCGGACAAGATGAAAATCATGAGTGAGCCGGCCAGCCATACCAGCGAAATTTTTTCATTGATTTTATGCTTCATCAAAAGCATGACGACAGCTCCGAAAAAAAGAAACCCGCAAAAGAACAAAAAGTAGTGTAGAATATTAGGCATTTTTTTTCACCCTGAACACGACCTTGTATTGAATGAGTACGATAAAAATATTCAGCAATGTGCGGAACATGTAAAATACGGGCTTTAATCCTCCGTGCTGAACGCTTTTGCCATAAGCTCTGTCCCTCATGTTGGTTTGAATCTCGGAAATCTTATAATTGCGAAACAGCATCTGGATGAGAAAATCGGCATCGGGATATTCCGCCGGGAACCGGTTGCGTACCGCGTAGTAGGCATAAACAGGATAACGTACGGCTCGAAGCCCGGAGGTTGTATCGGTAATCCGCGTTCCAGTGAGGAGATAAATCACAAGCCTAAAAAATAAGGCGACAAATTTCTTTAAAGGGCCAACCCTCATCTCAATGCCGCTCTCCGTCAAAAACCGGGAACCGATGACAATATCCGAATCCCGTCCGCGGATCGCCTCCATCATCATTTTTAACGTGCCGGGATCATGCTGTCCGTCCGCATCAAATTGGATAATATAAGGATAACCCCGAAGGCATGCGAACCTGTACCCGGTTTGTACGGTGGTTCCGTACCCGAGATTGGTCGGATGCGAGATGACCGTTACCCCGCATTGTCTGGCGATCCTTTCCGTCGCGTCCGTTGATCCGTCATTGACTACCAGGATGTCAAGGTCCAATTGCTGCTGCTGAATGCCTGTTAGGACATCTCCAATGCTGCTTTCCTCGTTATAAGCGGGAATGATGACCAAGTACTTGTTCATACATTAGAACCCCTTTCGCTTGAGATCTTAAAGTCATAGACAAACAAATCATGAGCATCAAAGCGTTGATTGCCCATCCGCATGCTGCTGCATAACCGATTCCGGGAGCGCCCATGATCCGGACGAAATAAAAATCCAGCCCGATATTTGCAGCAGCGGAAACCATAAAGATCGCAAGCGGAACGTAAATCGTGCCCAACGCAAGATAAAACCGCAATACAATGGTCGATATCCCTTGTCCGACAATCGATAAGGAAAAGCCGGCAAGCAATTCGGACGTGGTTCTCAGCGACGTCTCATCGAAGGAGCCTCTCATAAACAACAGGGAAATCAAAGAATCTCTGGTTATGTAAAACAAAAGCGCCGTAGGGACCGTGACGATCAGGATCCAAACAAGTGAGCTGACCATTTGCTTCCTCAGCCTATTCCATTCCCTAAGCGAAATCCATTTGGACATAGATGGGAGCACGACAGCGCTGACGGCGGCAACGAACACCCACATGGGAAATTGAGATACACGGTAAGCATAGTTTAAGCCGGCAATCGTCCCTGTCCCCAGCTGCGAAGCGAGATAGCGTTCAACAAAGGAAACGGAATACATGCAGACCAGGATCAACAGGTAAGGAACAAAGACCCGGGCAATTCCCGACGCTTCCAATCGATCTTCACCTCGGCTCCCCATTCCCCCCTGAACTGCCTCCGACTCCATTGTCTTTTTATGCTTCTGCCATACATACCAGGTGAGAAGCAGCGTCAGCAGTCCTCCCAGCACGATGGAAAAAGCATAAACGTATACGCCGAACCTTTGTGGAATCCGAAACCCATAGACCCCCGCAATGATGACAAGAAGCACCGCATTAAACAATACCGGACCTATAGCGGCAACGTTAAAGCGTCCCCACACCTGAAGCATTGAGGCGAATACCGCAGCCAACGGAAAGAAGACAATCATCGGCAGCAGGATGAGCAGCAGGTTCCGGCTCATGGCCTGCTCGGAAGGGGCGAGTCCCGGCCCGATCCAACCGGTTACGCCTTGTCCAACGAAGACAAACCCTGCGGCAAGGAGAATGGTGGAAAAGACAACAGCCGCAGTCGTCATTCGCATGGTGCGCCTCAGCTGAGCTTTCTTTCCCAGGGCCGCAAGCTTCGCAAACTGAGGGACGCAGGCCGCTCCCAAAGCCGCGGCTAAAAGTCCGTTTGCCAACGTATCAATAATAAAATAGGCAAGGCCCAGCGCATCGGCCTCCGCCGTTGTGCCGAAATAGACGGCGTATACCATATCCTTCAGGAAAGCGACAGCCGCCAGTACCAAGTTAATGACAATCAAGGAACCGACATTTTCATGAAAAAACCTTTTCCAGGATTTCATGAGCGCGAACGTAGCAAACACCTCTTTCTGTTCCGGATGCTTAGGACAAGGATAACGCCGGATAGCTGCCTTGCCTGATCGCTTCTCCTAATGAGCCAAACTTAAAATCGTTCAAAAGTCTATTCAGCTTGGAATGTGTGCTATTCAAATTAAAATAGTGAATAAATCTTTTATGAGAAGGTGCCGTATTCAGACGCGGGTGCTGTCTGTCAAGCTCCCACGGATGAATATAAATCATTCCCGGTCTTGACTTGTTCAAATGGCTTAAGGCCCACGAAATCATCGCGTACGGTGCGGCCCGCAAATAAAATCCTCCGGAAAACGGTATCCGCATTTTACTTATATTAAGCACGGTTGGAGGAAATTCCAGAATATCCAGTCTTTTGCCCTCCACGATCGGGTAGAACGGCACAAGAGGCGCCCCGGCAATGCCGGATAAAGGTGTACGGAACGGCTGAATGCTTGAGTCGCAGATAAATCCTTCTTCGCTTAAAATCTCCAGCACCCGAAACCGATTTGGCGAAATAGACCATGAGGGCGCACGATACAGCGTCACCGGCTTATGCAAAA
Source organism: Paenibacillus sp. F024 (assembly GCF_057814255.1). NCBI lineage: Bacteria > Bacillati > Bacillota > Bacilli > Caryophanales > Paenibacillaceae > Paenibacillus > Paenibacillus sp. F024. Next base: position 6,072 of record NZ_JBVASZ010000046.1, on the reverse strand, counting down.
TACTTTCCAGGGTATGCTTGGAAAACAGCAGATCCTGCCGGAATTCTTCGAGTGTCTGCTGGCTGACCAGCCGATGCCATCCTCCATGGGATCCGATCTCATGGCCTTGACCGGCAATATCCCGTACCAATTCGGGATATTTCTGCGCCACACAGCCGAGGATGAAGAAAGTGGCTTCCACCCCGTGCTTGGCCAGCACCTCCAATAATCGGTGCGTATTCTCTACGACCCGGTCGCTGAAGTTCCCCCAGTGCTCTATCGGAATATTAAAATCATTGGTCTGATACCAGTCTTCCACATCAATAGTCAACACATTTCTCATGCTGCATCCCGCTCCTCAACGCATAAACATCATTCTCCACATGTTAGGATCAAACGCATACCGCAAGCAGGCCGCCGCAAAGCCGAACGCAGGGCCCGGGTCGTGCAGCGACAAAATGTCGTCTCGTCCTCCTGCTGCCGGCCCGGAAAAAAACTCGGGCAGCAAACGAAGCGGCTGTCTGTTCGAGAGCAAATGCAGGACATCCCCAGGCAGCAGGGAACGGCATCTGATGCCCTCGGTATAATCGAACGTCGCGGTGACATCCCCGTCAACAGCCATTTGGTAGAGCAGCCAGGGAAAATCAATGCCCGAGAGGCCAGCCAGGTGCAGCGAATTCCAGAAGCGGGGATTGATCTCCATAAATTTGGGCAGGCCATCGCGCGGATCGATAATAAATTCCAGTTCAGCAATGCCCGACCAGCCGATGCTTTGCAGCAGCCCGGAGCAGGCTTCCACCAGCTCGGGAAAGCGAACGCTCTCCTGAGCGGTGCTGGGTCCCCTCTCCACCGGATAATGGCGCAGCTCCTTCTGAACGAAAGCGGACCGGAGCTGACTTTCACGGTTGAATAACAGGCATACATCGATGCGCTCCCCTGCCGGGATATATTCCTGCACCAGAGGCAGAGGGTAACGTCCATGGATGAGCCTGTATTGCCGTTTAAGCTCATCCCTTCCCCTGGCAAGCCGGATTCCCCTCGAGCCTGAGCTCCTTCTCGGCTTGATGATGACCGGATATACGGCTTCTGCAGCCAGCTCATCCAGCTCCTCTATGCTGTGAGGCATATAAGTTGCAGGACACGCCAGACCCGCGGAGGCCGCCAGCTGAACACTGGCATATTTATCCGCGGCCTGTTCGTAGCTTTCCGAAGGCGGGAGCACCAAAGCGCATAACGCTTCCAGCTCCTCCCGATGCTTTACGGCAAGACTCATGGTCGAGTCGTCCATTGGAATCAACACATCTACGGAGCAGCTGCGCAGAGTTCGGAGAAGCCAACCCATAAACGCTTCGGGCCGGCGTACCGGATCAGGATAAATCAGCGTCTTGGCGCTGTATTTCGAGAATGCGGCCGGCGTACACCTCGTCGTCTCCGCTACAATGACCTTGAGCCCCTTTCTCCCGAGGGACCTTGAAGCTGACAATGTTTTGCGCATTAATGCGTCGGTTAAAAGTACGGTTGGCATGAGGCTGCACCCATTTCCGGAATTAGTTCAACAGATGGTAAGGATTGTTTCCGTCCTGTGTAATCAAGTACACTCTCATATTCGGAGAATCCGAGAAAATTTGCATATGGCTGTGCGTCTTCCGGTAGGCTTCCGCCCAATAATACGCTTTGGCCTGAATGACCACTCTCTTTTCCTTCATGCGGTAATAGTCATCAAGACGATTTCCCTCAATGGTGGGAAAGGGCTGCTCCGCATCCGCCTCGGTTACTTCCCTGTCCGTTCCCAATGGAATTTTCTCTATGAATAGAAATACATAGTTCGTCGGAAAGATCCCGGCCTTTTCATCCTTCTCCGTAATCCCTTTGGCGAATTCCCACAGGTTCGTATGCCATCCGTACCCGAGGACCATGGAATACTCCTCAATCGGCGAAATGATCGTCCACTCCTGATGGGGGAATTCATTACGGATTTTAATATAAGCCTGAACGGCTTCCTCATATTGGAAACGGTCTCCCTTCGGAATCGCATAGCCCGCATTGGAGAAGAAGAACATGAGAATCAATAGCGATAGGGTCAGTTTCATCGTCCCGGTCATCAGCCTGTTTTTCATCAAAGCAACAACCTGGCTTATGGCCAGAGCAATCACGACAGCCGCAACGACAACAAAGAAAACTTCCAGCCGGTATTCCGGAATGAATACAGGCAGACCCAGATTGCCCGCCTGATACATGCTGAAGAAAAACAGACCGAGCAGAAGATAAACACCGTTCATACGCCAATCTCCCATGAACCGGACGCCTCCGCGGTGAAGAAACCGAATCAGCAGCCCGGCGAGAATCAGAGCTCCAAGCACCCCTATGCTTATCAGAAATACCAGAATGAAATGATTCTTGGAGTAACCTTCCCACAGCTTGCTCCAGGTCTGTAATTCATCCCCGCCAAGATTGACGCTGTCGCGGATAAAATCGATGGACGTCTCATGAAACTCCAGCCCGGATAATACGCCAAGCAGTAAAGGCATGACGCCGATCCCGCCGGCCAGCAGAAAAATGACAGCGAGCTTCAGGAAGCTTCCGGAACGAATCACTTGATCCACATGGAAAAGAAAAACAATAATGTAGGCAGCCCCCATGCACACAGCTACATAAGGGTGAATAAATAAGGTCAAAATCATGCATTCGGCCGCCAAAAATAAAGCATACGTCCGGCCTTTGCGAAAATATTCTGCCAAAAAATGGAGCCCTGGAAAAAAGAACAATATTCCGTATTCCATGGATAATGCCGACATCTGCCTCCATACATACCCGCCAAACAACCAGGAGGAGGCTGCGATCATGACCATGGTTATGAAAATCGCCGTGATGTCGTTTGGAACATGTTTTCTAAGCACATAAAATAAGGTGATCAGGATCAACACTCCGGCCAGCGGGCCGATGAACCGAACGACATAATACGGATCCAGCAGGTAAAACTTGTTAAGCGCGGCTATGACCGCTTCAAAGCCGTATGGGTATACTCCGTCGATATATAAAATATTGGCGCTGAGCGCTTTCACCCATTTCAAATGAACATACGGGTCGGAGGAAGCGTAGTAAGAGTACTCCATCGAATGCTCGAAGCGGACATAAGCGCAAAGAAGCAAGCTAATAATAAGGCCACCCCAGGCGATCGGACTGGAGAAGAAGCTCTTCAGTCCCTGCTTGATCCCGTTTTGCATATCTTCCTTCATTTTCATCCATTTAGCAGCCAGCTTCCGTTGGAGTTCGGCGCGGTTATCAGTTAAATCCAGCAGTCTCACCAGCTGCTTTCTTCCTAGGGTTATTTCTCCCGATTGGATTTTCCGCTTGGCCAGAAGCGCGAACGCCAACCCTACCGCAGCATACAGGGATATGGTTTCGTAAAGCTTGGATAACGCAAGCAAATGTACGATCAGGATGATAAAAAAGTGGGAATGGATCATACTGATGACCCATTTGTCGAGCCTTCCCTTATGATCCGAATCCAGCGGAACCACCAGCGAAGGAATGAAATAAAACAGAAAGAAGTACGAAAGCAAGAATCTAAGCAAGTATAGAAGGGTCGTCACATGCTCTGCCATTTTACTTTCCTCCCTTCCCGTCGTCTCCCCAAAGGATCCGGTTCATCTGCTCCCGGGTCATTTCCCGATGCAGCCGGTACACCTCCAGATGATCATCCTCATAAAAAAGCGTCATATCCTGCTGTGAGGCCTCGTGTATGCTGAACCACTGCTCCAGCTCCGCCATTTCTTTCTCCCGCCGTGCATAGGTTTCTTCCAATAACGGGTAAATCGTGTTGGAGGCACTCACCTTAAACACTGCTTTCTCCCGGAAAATAAAAATGTCATTCGGCAAGCCCGGGTCCGTTTCCGTTTCATGATATTTGGTTAAATAAGGCTGCTTAGGATCGTACCGCTGCAGCAAATCCCGGACGTACATGTGAAAGCCGTTTCCCAAAACGAGAGGATAATGCTCCTCCTGGGACACGATCATCCACGTCTTGGGACGCAGCATGCCGCTGATCCGCAGGTATTGCTCCACACTGCTGTCCCGCTCCAGCTTATACGTGACGATAGGAGAAGGTTTAAGCGCCAGAAGGATGAAAGCGGCAAGCAGCAAGCATGCTGCCAAATCCATCGCGGCGCGTAAACGGGGCCACCGCTGCGGAAACCGGGTCGCCATGTGCCAGCCGGCCCCCAGACCGAATGATGCGGTGAGCGCCCACAATTCGTTTGAACGTGAAGCGATCAGCTCGCTTTCCGTCCAGAATCCTACATAGACGTACAATACAAAGGCGGCCGTGCCAAACAGGAATGCGAACAGTCCGAACCGGATTTCGCGCTTCCAGCTTTTCGCGACCATGGCATACAGCAGGGCCATGGCCCCGGCCAGCAAAATGGCTGCCGCCGCCGCAAAATCCAGAAGATGCAGCCCGGGTATGGTTATATCTTGAACCTGTGATACCAAATAGCTGGCTGAGCTGCTGTGCATCTCCCGTCCGATCATCAGCCCCAGGACTAACGGAAAGGCGGCCAGCAATCCTGTGACGATACCGACCGTAAACAGGCGGAGACAGCTTTTCCATTGACCCCGGACATCGGTCAGCAGAAACACAGCCGCCATGATGACCACCGCCATCACCGTAAATGCGTAAACCAGAGAGTGCACAAGCGCGGAAACCGCGATGCAAATTCCCGCATTCCGAAGAGCCGGCGCTTGCTTTGAATTTAAATAGTGGAAAGTGAAATAAATGGCCGGAAACAGGAAAACAAAAGCAAACTCCTGAGAGTTCGTAGCTGCCTGACGCTCCCACCCGTTGGGACTAAAATAAAAGCCGGCCCATCCGTAGATCAGGGCTGCGAGCAGGCCGGCTGCGAACCGCCCGGTCATCCTGGATAGAGCGAAGTAAAGCCCTGCAACCGTCAGAACCCCGTTTAACGGCCCCGTATATTTCAAAATATACAAGTGGTCCATCATGGCAAATTTCGAAAGCGTAGCCATAAAAATATGGAAGCCCTGCGGATAGATGCCGTCATGAAATAACAAGCGTTCGTTGATATATTTCACCCATGCCAGCGTAACGTAGCCGTCGGACATCGCGGGCGGGGCACTCGTCATCGCATCGTAAAATCTCAAGTAGGCCGCAACGGATATGACGATGGCCAACAGGAGCAGCCGAATCAACGAGGGCAGCCGAACCCTATTGGCCGCTTCATGCTTCAAATCCGCCATCTTCCCTTTCACCCAAGCGGCTATGGCCGGCTTTATCGGGATCTGACCGTCAAGAAAATTATAGAACGCCGTTTGCATGTAATATTTTTCCTGCTCATCCCCGATCACAGCGGACTGTCGCCGCGTATATTTCCAAACGGCCAACATGCCAATGATGAGCAGGAGCGTTATCATTTCAAAGAGCTTGACGAGAACAAGCACATATCCGAGCAGAATCAGCATAACCATTAATTTACAATAGTTAATGATGGCTTGTTCCATCCGATCGCCTCGCTGTTGGTTGAAAATCAGCCGCGGAATCATCACGGTCAGCAGACCGTAAGCGAAAAAATAATGTGCCGCATGGAGGATTTGATTGTGCCAGATCGGGTATGAAGTCACCCCGGTGAACTCCTTTCCTCAAGACGCCGCATACAAATAGTAGTCCAATTTTTTCAAAACCTTGGTGATATTGAGCGTAGATAGAACGGTAGTGACCATAGACCCTGCCAGCAGCCCGAACACGGCATATTGATATCCGAACCATCGGCTGAGAAGAAATCCGATAATGAAGTTGACGATCAGCCCTGGAATAAGGGCCTTGATGATGTTATACGGCTGGGAAAAAGCAAATAAAATCACCGCATTCATCAAGAAGACCGACAGAACGGTATAGGCGACAATCGCCCAAACAAGTACAAATTGCGTAATCTCGCTGGCAAGAAACGATTTCCCGTTAGAATTCCTGTAGAACGAATAATTTGATCTTTGCAAAAAAACGAGCGCCTCGGTACGATGGGGTTGCGCACGAGGTCATAGCCTCAAAAAACCCATCATCCAGGAGGTCGCTCTACTATG
>NZ_JBVASZ010000045.1:0-25841 GCF_057814255.1 Paenibacillus sp. F024 | reverse complement strand
TAGGCAAAAGGAGCGGTCAAGCGCTCTTCTTGACGGCTTCTTTTGCCTATGAGATTCTCCAAGCAAGCGGAAGGGTTATGACTCTCGTTAATAGCCATCCACCCACCCAGTAGCGCGAAGAGCCTAATTTTCTAAAACAACGATTTCCACTCTTCCAAATACAATCGGCAGGCAAATCATCTTGCTTATTAAGCACAAGGGGATAGCTTGCATAGGATGACTTATCAACATGTGAATATATTTCATAGAGACATTAGTATTAACTCAGACGTATCTAGCACAGCAGGACTTATCAACATGTGACTAAGTTTAATGACTAAGATACGATACTAATTGTTGATAACTTTATTGGCGCTTTAAAACACACCCCCAACGGGCTAAACCGCCTATGTTGTTCCGTAATACTCTCCGCGTTAAGCCATATATATTTCCTCGTTGCAGCAATCTCAAAGTGCCCGATAAGTTTCTGCAAATGAAATACGCTCATACCGTTCTCAGCCGCCATCGTACCATGATAACGTAATCCCTCCATTGCGCCCACTGCCGTTGTTCCGGCGCCTTTAATAAAGGCGGCAGCTCCTCGACCGTATTGTATATCCTGACGCATGAGAGACACGTTTATCGTCGGATTTCGGTCTATAACGTCCTCTCAAATAGAACGGAAAAGAACCTCCTCAGAACGCGTATACGGACGTTTACGGATGCCGGCGATAAGCCGCGGCACTCTTTATCGTACTCGGCTTTAAACGGATGGGCACCGTAATATTTTTTCTCCTCTGCGCAACAAAGTACGTATTCACGCAGCATAGCCGCGTTTATGTCCAGGATCAATATCGCTCCGTAACGTTCCGCTATCCAATCGATAAACTAACGCATTTTCTGAACATAGCCGCTTATCGTCCGCTCTTTCAGATTCTTAGCGCGGTTTACCTTCATAACGAAATCGACCGCTTCTTCTAAAGAATTAGACGGTAATCCTATGTTATCGACCGGTCTGCGCTCCATCACCGTTTGCGTCCCGTTCGTTTGTCCATAAACGAAAAAAACTCCTACGTATTATTTCGTAGAAGGTCGAATCAATCAGATGCAGTTTTTCAGCTAGTGCAAATTCGTATGTATCTCGGTCAGCTTTCGCTCATATATCGTATCAAAAACCGCGTAAAAGCGGGCTATTTCGTAAGTGGCGGAAAGAGTGGGATGCGGCCGCTTTGCTGCCGACTGCGACGTATTCCTATCGATGCCTATGCTCCGACGAACCCACAGGTTCTCTCCCCTTCCGCCAACAAAAAAAACGACCAATCCTGGTCGTTTTGCTTTTTGTATGTATGGCGGAAAGAGTGGGATTCGAACCCACGCACGGCTTGCGCCGCCTAGCTGATTTCGAGTCAGCCCCCTTGGGCCTCTTGGGTACCTTTCCGCATTCCAAAAGGGACAAGTAATATACTATCACAATCCCTCTTATCTATGCAAGCCCTAATTTATGCAGATTTTAAAATCCTTTAAAGCTAATTATTGCCCGGCTTCCGTATCGGATTCTTTTGCATCCTCTGGCGTATCCGCTGACCGCAGCACTTTCTTTAATTTGCTCTCGAACTTGGCTCTGGGTACAAGCACACTATGCTTGCACCCTACGCACTTAATCCGGATATCCATACCCATTCTGATAATTTCCATTTCGTTCGTACCGCATGGGTGCGGCTTCTTCATCTGCACCACATCGCCAAGCTGATACTGTTTTTTCTCCATTAGGATTCCGCCTTTTCCGTCCGATGATAAGTAACAAGCCTCGGATAAGGGATTTCAATCCCGCGTGATTCGAATGCTTTCTTGATTTCTGCGTTCAATTGACGCATGACTCCAAAATGCGTATTCGGTTTACATTCAGCCGTCAGTCTCAATGTTATTTCTGAAGCCCCCATCATGTGAACGCCGAGCACGTCCGGAGCCTTGACCATATCGACATTATGCTCATAAAAGGCATCGGCAACCTCTTTTAACACCTTTATCGCTTCATCAATATCCGCCTCATAAGCAACGCTCACATCAATGACTGCCAGGGAGTTGTTAACTGAAAAGTTGGTTACCTGATTGATCGTTCCATTAGGTATGATATGAACCTCGCCTGTCCAGCTTCTGATCCGGGTGACTCTGAGACCGATCTCTTCTACCGTTCCTTTGTAGGTTCCTGTTTGTATCACATCTCCTACGGCAAACTGATCTTCGAATATAATAAAAAAGCCGGTAATGACATCCTTCACCAAGCTTTGAGCTCCAAAACCGATTGCAAGTCCGACGACGCCGGCGCCAGCCAGCACAGGGCCTAAATTAACATTAAATTGACTCAATACCATCAGGATCATAATGAAATTGACGACATAAGTGATGACATTGGCCATCAATTTGCCGATGGTTTTGGTCCTTCTCTGGTCAAAGTGGATGGGACCTCGTGATCTCTCCCTCAGCATATGGTCTAATGCTTTGTTGGCAATTTTGATTATGACTCGCGCAGCGATATAAATCAAAACTACTTTTACTATAGTAAACAATAAACCGGTCCATACTTCCGGATTGGTTATGTAGTTGGTTAGTTCGGTTTGAAGCTTCTTCCAAACTTGAGGAAAATTTTGTAACGTTACGTCATCCAATTGAACCTCAGCATTTGTTTGATCCATCTCCATTCCCACCTTACATTTCTATCGTAACATATTTATTATCCTTTTTAAAATAAATGCCCCGGATTTCTACGTTTTCTTGACGAATGATATCTGCCACTAATTGTAAATATTCATCCGGGAATTCCAACGAAAGAGCACAGCCCGCCGTTATTTCTTTAGGGGTCGGACACATATCATTCTCAATGTCTGCATATTCAAGCAGCATCTCCGCTCTCAATGCTTGTTGAGTGGAATCAAAGGCCATTAATAGCAACGCTCTCCCGCCTTTTCCGATTTTTTGCAATGTGCGTATAAATCATTCCTATTAACCGTATACTATTAACAGTCTTTACCTGCTTTTTATTTTTAGATTATGAATTCTTAATGGGAGGCATAAATATGAAAATTCCTTTTCATAGAGATGCGAAAAAAACAACAGATACTGGTAATCTTAAGGTCATGCATTCGGAATCAAACAGCATCGATTTGCTCTCCGAACGCCTTTTTACCTCTCTTCAACAAGTGCCTTCCCATCAACCTCTCGTTTTGGTTTGTATCGGAACGGACCGTTCTACCGGTGATTCATTAGGACCTCTCGTGGGCTCCCATTTAAAAAAATATACTATCGATGATCTTCATCTATATGGGACATTGGATCAACCAGTACATGCCATGAACCTAACTGAAACACTTACCGCTATAAACCAACAATTTCATCATCCTTATATTATCGCTGTTGATGCTTGTCTCGGTCAATTAACGAGTGTGGGCTGCATACAGATTGGGCAAGGTCCTGTGAAGCCTGGTGCCGGAGTGAATAAAGAGCTTCCTCCGATAGGAAATATGCATATTACCGGCATTGTAAATGTCGGAGGCTTTATGGAATACTTTGTGCTTCAGAACACACGTCTCAGCTTAGTCATGAATATGTCAGAAGTCATCGCCAAATCTTTCTTCACTGCATTTATCAACAAGCAGCGATGGAAGTCTACCTCTTTAGTACGCATCGATTAATGGCTTCTTTTTCTTCCGGGGACAACGTATACTTGGACTGTCCTTGTTCGATCGGCTTCGCATACATATAGGTTTGTTCCCGGCTGTGTATTCCCGTAAGCACTACCCCATCCTGCTGTTCATCAAGAATAGCAACGGAAAAGCTCAAATCACTGCCCCGTTCTGCAAAAGCATTGTAACGATAAAATCCAATATGCGATTTCATATGCTGCATATCTTTTCTGATTTGTTTGATTTTTTGGTCAACTTCTTCACTTTTGGTCTCTTGGCCGTTCAGCTTTTGCTGCAGCTCGATTAATATTTGCTCCACATTAGCTGTCCCTGCACCGTTCAGCATTCGTTCATATCTTTTACGCAGTTTATTCAGCTTCACCCATAGGGAAAAAACGATGATGATAAAAAGTAATATGACAATTCCCACAAATGCAAGCACAACTTCGAATGGAATACTTGCTCCAAGCTCCCCCATGTTAGGCCCCCACATCCACACTTCTATTTGGTATATTTAACAATTTCCTGGATTGCATGGATCAATTGATCCACTTCTTGATTGGTAGTAAAACAACCGACACTCGCACGGACTGCTCCACGTTCCATGGTTCCCGCCATTTCATGGGCCATCGGTGTACAGTGGTACCCTGCCCGTACGGCAATTTGAAACGATTGATCCAGAATAAATGCAATCTCAGAAGAATCCGCATGACCAACGGTAAAGGAAACGATACCGGTTTTATTTTGCCCCACTTCAGGGCCTAATACGGTAACGCCATCAATTTCCATAAGTCCTGACATCATTCTTTGGGTAAGCAGCCATTCTTTCTCATGAATTTTCCCTAAGGTTTCTTTTTGTATGTACTTCACTCCCTCAATCAATCCCGCTATTCCTACCGTGTTTTGTGTGCCTGCTTCATAGCGATCCGGACGTACTGTAGGTTGGTCGATGGCTTCCGACTGGCTCCCTGTCCCCCCGTGCAGCAATGGAATCAATTCAATCTCAGGATGAATATACAGCCCGCCGGTTCCTTGTGGACCCAGAAGCGCTTTGTGCCCTGGAAAAGCCAACATATGAATCCCCATCTTCTCGACATCAATATCCAGGGTTCCTGCTGTTTGCGCAGCATCTACTAATAACTTAATGCCTCTGGTACGGCATACTTCCCCTAATTCGGATACAGGCAGAATACTTCCTAGAAGATTGGAGCTGTGACTGCAAACAATCATTTTTGTGCTGCTATTTATTTCTGAAACGACATCATCAATTGAAAGATGTCCTTTATGATCTGTTTTAACATAAGAGACATGTATATTTTTTGTTTTTTTCAAATATTCCATTGGCCTTCTGACAGAATTATGCTCTACAGCAGTACAAATAACATGGTCTCCCTCATTCAAAAAACCTTTGATGGCCAAATTGAGCGCCATGGTCGTATTCAGAGCATAAGCAATATCATTAGGGTTCTTGATGTGAAAAAGCTTTGCTAGCTGCTTGCGCCCTTCAAACAATATCCGGCTTGCTTTTACAGCCATTTCATGACTGCCTCTGCCCGGATTCGCAGCCAATTGTTCCATGTTCTCATGCATTGCTTGTAAGACCTCAGGAGGTTTTGGCCAAGAAGAAGCTGCATGATCCAAATATATCGTCGGCATTTTCACACACCCGCCTTTTCATTTTCACAAAAATAAGCATACCCGAATGACCTGAGAACATCAGGTATAACTCAGGTATGCTATACATTATGGATTCACGAACTTTTTCCTTGCAGCATTTCCAATAGACGATCCAAGTCATCATTTGAATAATACAAAATTTCAATTTTGCCCTTGTTATTATTGTGTTTTATTTTCACTGTAGTCCGATAGGTTTCTCTCAAGCTTTCTTCCAACTGATTAATGTAAGGATCCTTGCGCTTAGGTTTTACCTTGGTTTTTTTCGCCGAGCTTTCTTCCAGTTTTTTCACTTCTTCTTCTAATTGACGTACGCTCCACTGCTCTTTAATGGATGTGTCCGCCAGCGCTTTAACGATGTTTTTGTCTTTCAGTCCTACAATGGCTTTGGCATGACCCATCGATAATGTTCCACGTGAAACATATTGCTTCACTTCCTCTGGCAGCTGTAACAATCGAAGAAAGTTCGCAATATGGGATCGGCTTTTACCAACCTTTACAGACAGTTCTTCTTGTGTCATATTAAATTGATCGATCAAAGCTTGATAAGCAACGGCTACCTCCATTGCATTCAAATCTTCACGCTGTACATTTTCAATGAGAGCAATTTCCATTACTTGCTGATCAGTAAACTTTTTGATCACCGCCGGAATGGTCGGCAACCCGCTGACCTGTGAAGCACGAAACCGGCGTTCACCAGCAATAATTTCAAATCCCTTTAAAACACTTCTTACAATAATAGGCTGAATAACCCCATGCTCTTTAATGGAAGCAGCCAGTTCTTGAATAGAGTCATCGTTGAAATTTTTTCTCGGTTGATAAGGATTCGGCCTTAATTGTGCAAGAGGAATCTCCACAACCTTATCATCTTCGTTTATATTTAGCGCAGGCAATAGCGCATCCAACCCCTTACCCAGTCCCGTACCTAATCGCTTACTCACAGTGCAATCACTTCCTTTGCCAATTCCATATACACTTCTGCACCCTTTGATTTCGGATCATAAGTAATGATGGACTGACCATGGCTTGGAGCTTCGCTTAATCTCACATTGCGAGGAATAATCGTCTGATAGACCTTTTGTTGAAAGTATTTTTTGACCTCTTCAATAACCTGCATTCCCAAATTCGTTCTGGCATCAAACATCGTTAACAGAACGCCTTCTATCTGCAAGTTTGTATTCAGATGCTTTTGCACCAAGCGAACGGTGTTCAATAGCTGACTTAGTCCTTCCAATGCATAGTATTCACATTGAATAGGGATAATGACTGAATCGGCAGCGGTTAATGAATTGACGGTTAAAATTCCTAGTGATGGCGGACAATCGATTAATATGTAATCAAACATATGCTTCACTAGCTGAAGCGATTTTTTCAACCGAACTTCTCTGGAGATCGTTGGAACAAGCTCAATTTCAGCACCTGCAAGCTGTATTGTAGCCGGTATGATTTTTAAATTTTCAATTGCTGTATCGCACATGGCGTCTTTTGGATGCACATCATTAATAAGGACATCATAAATGCAATAGGCAGCATCTGCTTTATTAATCCCAATTCCACTCGTAGTATTGCCCTGAGGATCAATATCAACCAATAATACTCTTTTTCCTAATGATGCTAAAGAAGCTCCCAAGTTGACAGACGTTGTTGTTTTGCCAACCCCGCCCTTTTGGTTGGTTATGGCGATAATTTTAGCCAATGAGTTCACCTCATATAATTAAAAACTTAAATGATCAAACAATATCTTGGAAAGTCTTTTACATAAATGACTACCGACATACTGAACCGACAATAACAATGATAACCGCTTACCGACTTTTATTCAACAAACATCACAATGATGGATGAACTTGTCATGATAAAATTCGAAAAATGATCATCTTTTACGCCGGTTTGAATCGAGATGTAAAAAGATTGTCACGTTTAGAGACAGCATCTCTTTTAAAATGCTCTGTTTCCTCTAGGTATTCATGTGTATGAATCCAAAAAAAAGAATCATCACAGAAGCCACGACGATCCCCAATGATAAGGCCCGACAATGTTCCTTAAAAGAGAAAAACAAGAGCCTCCTATTGAGGCCCAATACCTTGATTATACATTTCATTGAATGAACTATACTTAAGCAGGACGAGAAAAATAATTTAACGCTTAGGAATCCGAATGACAATCTCATAATGATCTTCATGATCTTGTTCCGTAGTATTAATCAACAATCCGGAAGAAGTAACCATATCAACTGACTGTCTTATCGTATTCAACGCCAATCTAACATCCTTCGAAAACGAAACCCTTTTGGCCTTGTTTTTAACTTTAGCCGTTTCTTTCAATAAAGCAATTCTTGCCTCCGTCTGCTTAACATTTAATTCTTTTGTAATGATATCCTCCAGCACTTTTACCTGAAGGTCCTCCTGATCCAACGATAGCAAAGCTCTAGCATGCCGCTCTGTCACTTTGCGTTCAACTAGCGCTTGCTTTACCGGTTCACTTAATTGCAGCAGTCTAATTTTGTTAGCAATAGTGGATTGACTTTTCCCTAGTCTTTGAGCTAGGCTTTCCTGCGTTAAACTATGCAAATCGATCAATTGCTGATAAGCAATGGCTTCCTCGATGGCCGTCAAACCTTCACGTTGAAGATTTTCTATTAATGCAATAGAAGCCGCTTGTGAATCATTAAAATCGCGTATGATCGCAGGAATTGTTTCGTAGCCCAATTTTTTCACAGCCCGCAAACGGCGTTCTCCCGCAATCAATTCAAACGTATTGTTCCGCATCCGCACTACAATCGGCTGAATAACGCCATGTGTTTTAATCGTCTGACACAGTTCTTCAATCCGTTCATCATCGAATATCGTTCGAGGCTGGTATGGACTTGGAACGATCTCATGGACAGGAACATTTTTCACTTCGTCAGTTGAAGCCTTTTCAGCAAAACCAAACAACTTTGAGATTTGTTCCTTCATTACGATAACCACCCGATCTTTTTAACCGATATATATAATATCCCTTTACTTAATCAATTCTCCAGAAAAGTCTAAACTCCTGCTTGAAGTGACAAAGAACTTTTCAAGCGAAAGATGGAATTGAAATGTTCCACGTGAAACAAATTTATACCAAGGGAGCTTTTAAAGGTGTACCTGCTTTTCTAGGGTATTTTTTCGGAGTTGGGGCCGTCTTTTTAATCAATACCATATGTCTGGTCGATTCCTCAATAGGAAGCTCAAACCGATGGGTTTGTATCCATTGGCCTTTCAGTTCTCTTAGACTGAAAGAGGCTTCCTCTATTTCACCTTGAACCTCCTGCCCTTTCATGGCCACAAATAGACCTCCGACGGAAACAAAAGGCAAACAAAATTCATTAAGTACGGCCAACCGTGCCACCGCTCTTGCTGTGACCAAATCATATTGGTCGCGGTGAATGGATAAACGCGCAGCATCCTCCGCCCGGCCATGCACACACTGAACGTCGGACAGTCCCAAAGCAGAAGTTACATGATTTAAAAATTGAATCCGCTTATTTAAAGAATCGACGATCGTAACCTTTAAATGAGGGAAAGCAATTTTTAGAGGAATGCTGGGAAAACCGGCACCAGAACCGATATCGGCAATCTTGAAATGGTCTTGGATAGGCACAAAAAAAGAGAGAGAGAGGGAATCGTAAAAATGCTTAATATATACCTGTTCCCTCTCTGTTATACCGGTCAAATTCATCCGTTCATTCCATTCGACTAACTCTCTGTAATAAAGCTCAAATTGTTGAAGCTGAGAATCCGATAATCGGATCCCCTTTTCATTTACCATTTCTGTAAATTTATTCAATATACTATCCATAGCTATCCTCTGGCTGCAAGCACTTTATTATAATGTTCCAGGTGAACTAACAAAATGGAAATATCCGCAGGCGTCACACCGGAAATACGGGAAGCTTGCCCGATCGAGATCGGCCGGATTTTGGCGAGCTTCTGCTTCGCTTCTGAGGCCAGCCCATGAATTTCTTCATAGATGATATCGTCCGGTATACGTTTCTTCTCCATTTTGCGCAGCCGCTCCACATGAGCCAATTGTTTTTCAATATAGCCGCTGTATTTGACCTGGATTTCAACCTGCTCCTTCATATCTTCCGTCAGTTCATAAGGAGCCGGCGAAAGCGCATGAAGATGCTTATAAGTAACCTCAGGACGGCGAAGCAGTGACAGCATATCGACAGAATTGTTCAACGGGGCACTGCCCAATGAGGACAGCATCTGCTGTACTTCCGGTGTCGGCTTCACCTTTGTTGTTTTGAGACGCTCGATCTCTTCCTCAACCTTCCTTACCTTGTCTTGGAACTGGTCATAACGCGATTGCGATATGAGTCCGATCTCATATCCGATGGGAGTTAAACGCAGATCGGCGTTGTCATGGCGGAGAAGAAGCCGATATTCCGCACGGGAAGTCAACAGACGGTAAGGCTCGCTTGTTCCCTTCGTCACCAAATCATCAATCAAAACGCCGATATAGGCTTCAGAACGGTCAAGGATAACAGCCTCCTTGCCTAAAACCTTACGAGCAGCGTTGATTCCCGCCATGATCCCCTGACCCGCAGCTTCTTCATATCCGGACGTACCGTTAATTTGACCGGCGGTAAATAACCCCTGCACTACTTTGGTTTCGAGGGATGGAAATAATTGTGTTGGAATCACCGCATCGTATTCGATCGCGTAACCGGTCCGCATCATCTCTACCTTTTCCAGGCCAGGAATCGAACGCAGAATACTTAGCTGAACATCCTCAGGCATACTTGTCGATAACCCTTGGACGTAATATTCCTTTGTATTTCTTCCTTCCGGCTCCAGGAAAATTTGATGCTTCGGCTTATCGCTAAACCGCACAATTTTGTCTTCAATCGACGGACAATACCTTGGACCCGTGCCCTCGATCGCTCCAGAAAACATCGGAGCACGATGCAAATTATCATTAATAATGCGGTGTGTTTCTGCAGAGGTGTACGTCAACCAGCACGGCAGCTGGTTAGGAACCTCTTCGGTCGTTTCATACGAGAAAAATTTTGGTTTTTCATCACCTGGCTGGATTTCGGTTTTAGAAAAATCAATGGTATCCTCATGTACTCTTGGCGGCGTACCCGTTTTAAACCGGACCAGCTCAAGACCGTTTTTACGCAGACTTTCTGACAATTTTACAGCCGGCTGCTGATTGTTAGGGCCGCTCTCATACATCAGCTCGCCCATGATGATTTTGCCGCGGAGGTATGTTCCCGTCGTCAATACGATGGCTTTCCCCAGATACTGCGCTCCGGTTTTGGTTACAACCCCTTTACATTCTCCATCCTCGACAATCAGCTCCTCCACCATTCCCTGGCGAAGCGTTAACCGCTCTTGTTTCTCCAACGTTTCCTTCATGGTATGCTGATACAAAAATTTATCAGCTTGCGCCCGCAGGGCATGAACCGCCGGGCCTTTGCCTGTATTCAACATACGCATCTGAATATAGGTCTTATCAATATTGCGTCCCATTTCCCCGCCAAGGGCATCAATCTCACGCACAACATGGCCTTTCGCCGGTCCGCCTATCGAAGGGTTGCAAGGCATAAACGCAACCATATCCAGATTTATAGTCAGCAGCAGTGTCTCACATCCCATACGCGCTGCCGCTAGTGAAGCCTCGACGCCCGCATGACCGGCGCCGATAACAATAACATCATATTCTCCTGCTACATAAGTCATTGATCTGACCTCCTAACATGTGATCTTATTTGCCTAAGCAAAACTGTGAAAAAATCTGATCTATTAAAGCATCGCTCACGGAATCCCCAATAATTTCCCCTAGCTGTTCCCAAGCATTTCGAATGTCAATCTGAATCATATCGATCGGCACGAACGATTCTGCGGCTGAATAGGCTTCCGAAAGAGCTGAACGGGCCTGCTTCAGCAAATGGATGTGACGCGCGTTGCTCACATAAGTCAAATCGCTCGATTCTACCTGGCCGCTGAAAAATAATCCTGCAATGGCCTTCTCCAAATCGACGATACCTTGATCCGAGAGCAGTGACATCCGAACGACCCGATCATCGCCAAACGCGTCGACCAGTACATGTTCTTCCAACTGCTGAGGCAGATCAAGCTTGTTGATAATTGCGATCACCTGGCGTCCCTTAAGCTGTTCGATCATCAGCACCTCATCGGTTTGCAAGGACTCGGCTCCATTAAACACAAGCAAAATAAGATCGGCATCGGCCAGCGCCTGACGGGATTTCTCAACGCCAATTTTTTCAACAATATCTGATGTTTCACGGATCCCGGCAGTATCCAGCAGTTTTAGCGGAATACCGCCCACATGCACATATTCTTCCACAACATCTCTTGTTGTACCCGCAATATCGGTAACAATAGCCCTCTCTTCTTGGGCCAGAGCATTGAGCAGCGAGGATTTGCCTACATTGGGGCGCCCGACAATGGCCGTAACAAGGCCCTCCCGCAAAATTTTTCCTTGTTCTGCAGTATTCAGCAGTCCTTCGATATCCGTTATAGCATCCTCACACTTATTTTTAATAAAAGCGTTCGTCATTTCTTCTACGTCATGCTCGGGATAATCGATATTCACTTCAATATGGGCCATCAGCTCAACCAAACGGTGACGAAGCTCTTTTATTTTCTTTGATAATGTTCCCTCAGACTGCTTTAAAGCAACGCGGAAAGCCCGATCGGATTTCGCACGAATTAAATCAATAACCGCCTCTGCCTGAGACAAATCAATTCTCCCATTAAGAAAAGCACGCTTTGTAAATTCCCCGGGCTCGGCCAATCGCGCCCCATTCTCCAGAAGCAGATCCAGGACTTTTCGAACGGATACGAACCCTCCATGGCAGCTGATCTCCACCACATCCTCTTTGGTGAAGGATCTAGGGGCCCGCATCACCGTAACCAGCGCCTCTTCCGTCCTTGCACCGGTATCCGGCTCCATAATATAGCCGTAATGTACCGTATGCGTAGGTGCTTCACTAAGCTTCGTCTTTCCTTTAAAAATACGATCGCTTATCTGTACGGCTTCGTCTCCGCTGACGCGAATAACCGCGATTCCCCCTTCCCCCATCGGAGTGGCAATCGCCGCTATGGTATCTTGAATCATGGTTTCACCTCGATTACATATAAGCTTCAGAACTAAAGAAAAAGCAATGAGGTCATACGAACATGACATCATTGCATGTGGTAATCAACGTAAAACGATAACGACACGTCGGTTCGGTTCATCTCCCCGGCTAAACGTCCGGACTTTCGGATGCTGTTGAAGCTGCGAGTGTATAACTTTACGCTCCTGCGGAGCCATGGGTTCAAGAACAACTTCCTTCTTGGTTCGGATGACGCGATCGGCCAAACGATCGGCTAGCTCCTGAAGTGTTTTCTTCCTTCGCTCACGGAATTGTTCGGCATCCAGCACAATACGCAAATGCCGATCAGAGTACCGGTTGGCTACAATATTGACCAGATATTGCAGAGCATCAAGCGTCTGCCCGCGCCGCCCGATCAGCATGCCAAGCTCTGAGCCGTGCAAGTGCAGCTCCGTACCTTCCTTGTCCCGCTTTTGTTCAATCCGAACATCAAGATCCATGGAACGAAGCACTTTCTCAAGGAACAAGACGGCTTCTTCAATCGCATCCGGAAGCAGAGTAAGCTCTACCTTGGCATCCTTCGCCCCGAAGAGCCCGAACAATCCTTTGACCGGCTGCTCCAGCACATTCACGTTCACTCGATTTTCGGTCGCCCCCAGCTGTTGAAGCCCGTTCTGTACAGCTTCATCGATCGTTTTACCCGTAACCACTATTTTCTTCGTCATCCGATCACCCTTAACAGAAGAGTAATGAAATTATTTTTTCTTTTTGGATTTCGGTTTAGCCTCCGCTACTGCTGCGGTTGGCTCCGCTTTGCCAGGCTTGTATATAAAATAAGATTGAACAATCGTGAACACGTTACTGTAAATCCAGTATAAAGGGAGTGCCGATGCGAAATTCATCGCCATGACAAAGATAAGCACCGGGAATATAATCATCAGGCTTTGCATCTGCGCAGGCATCTGCGAGGACATCATTTTTTGCTGTAAATATGTTGTTATCGCTGCGAGCAAAGGCAATATATAATAGGGGTCCTTCGTACCAAGCTGCATCCAAAGAAAAGTATGCTCACCGATATGTCCGTTACGCATAATTGCCGCATACAACGCAATCAGGATCGGCATTTGCACCAGAATCGGAAGACATCCGGCCAGCGGATTCACGCCTTCCTTTTGAAACAGCTTCATTGTTTCTTCCTGCTGTTTTTTAGGATCGTCCTTGTACTTCTCTTTGATCTTCTTCATCTCCGGCTGCAATTCCTGCATCCGCTTGGAGCTGCGATACTGCTTTAAAGTAAGCGGTAATATAATAAAACGGATAATAATGGTTACAACGAGAATAGATAGCCCGTAGGAGCCCCAAAGCATTTGTGCAAACCAATCCAGCCCATCCGAGAGAGGACCGACAAACCACTTGTCCCAAAAGCTGTTTTCCCGGTTAATCGGCGTATTCGCCGGGCCGCATCCCGCCAGCAGTAAAAAAACGAATAAGAGCGGGATGTATTTCAATAATCGACGCGTCAAAATCTTATCCTCCCAGCTTCATCTTTTCCATTTTAAACTATATCATATCTTCAGGCACAAAGAAACTAATCGCTCCGTTTCATTTCTTGCTTACGAACCAGGAGAGACGCGCGTTTAAGCACATGAAGCACACTTTTCTCCATATCATGGTATTCCATCTCCGCAGCCGGCTTGCGGACAATGATAATCAGGTCGTATCCCCCCGGAATTCGGGCCGCGTTAAGCCTTACTATTTCCTTCAACATCCGGCGGATCCGGTTGCGGACGACGGCATTCCCAATCTTTTTGCTGACCGATACGCCAAGACGAAACGATTCTTGCTGCGGCTGGGCTTTATAATAAAGTACGAATTGGTGGTTTGCGGTCGATTTGCCGTGACGATAAACCTTATCAAAATATTCTCTTTTCGTCAGTCGGTTCTTTCTTTCCACGGACACCCACTCCATTATCAGCCCCTAATAGCGGCAAATCTTTCTTTATCCTGATCCAAATTGGACAATTCTAGTCCATAACAACAAAAAAGACCACCTGTCAGTGGTCTTTCGCCCTTATGCGCTCAATACTTTTCTTCCTTTTTGACGGCGAGCTGCAAGTACTTTGCGACCATTCTTCGTGCTCATTCTCTTACGGAAGCCATGTACTTTCTTGTGCTTACGGACGTTCGGTTTATAAGTCGGTCTCATCTATCGTGCACCTCCTCGAAGGATTTGTTCCAATCCCCAAAAATACCTTTAAACATTAAACCACATTTACACAACAAAAGTCAACAGAGATTCCCTGAGCACTTGTAAACAACATCTGCCAACACACCATGGTCACTTTGAGGTGAATTACTAACAATAGAATAAGTGCCTTTTCATCCGTTTATCCACCTGTGAATAAATAACCATCGCAATTTCTCCGAATTTGTCGAATTATGAACACATTATAAACAATATATAGTGCTGTTGATAAGTAATACACACAAGGTATAGGGCATGTGGATAAAACTCAATATTCCGTTGCTTCTCAGGGTCATTTTTGATATCATGAATATGTTTTCCGTTGTGGATATAATTATTTTTCAACAACTTTATCAACAGGCTGTGGATATCTTTGTGAACAATTTACACGGCTTATGTATAATTTGAGTTATCGACTTTCTGCATATTGTGGATAGCTTCGACAACTTTCCGTTTTTTTCTACAGGGTCGCGGCTTACGCTACACCGGTTATTTTTTTAAGGGAGTGAATAGATTGTGGAAAGCCATCCTAACGACAAGTGGCAGCAGGTACTATCCATATTGCAAAAAAGGGTGAGCAAACCGAGCTACGAAACGTGGCTTACCTCCACAAGAGCTGTCGTATTTAATGATACAACGGTTACGATCTGTACCCCGAACAATTTCGCGCGCGACTGGCTGGAAAACCGCTACACCAAGCATATTAAAGAAGCGGTTTACGATTATACCGGCAAGCATGTCGAGCTTAAATTCATCATTGAATCCGAAGAACAGCCTGAACCGCCGAGCGTATTGGCCGCCCCGGCTGATGCTCCGGCCAAATCCCAGCAAGCTCCTGCGCCAGAGGAAACGTTCAGTCATATGATGAACCCGAAATACACGTTCGATACGTTCGTCATCGGTGCAGGAAACCGGTTTGCCCATGCAGCCTCGCTCGCCGTTGCGGAAGCGCCGGCCAAAGCGTATAATCCGTTGTTTTTGTATGGAGGCGTAGGTCTCGGCAAAACGCACCTCATGCATGCCATCGGCCACTATGTGCTCGAGCATAATCCCGCTGCCCGCGTGCTTTACATCTCGTCCGAAAAATTTACGAACGAATTCATCAATGCCATACGCGACAACCGCGGCGAAAGCTTTCGCAACAAATATCGCAATATCGATGTATTGCTCATAGATGATATTCAGTTCCTGGCCGGAAAAGAACAGACGCAAGAAGAATTTTTCCATACGTTTAACGCTTTACATGAAGAACGAAAGCAGATCATCATTTCCAGCGATCGCCCTCCCAAAGAGATTCCGACGCTTGAGGAGCGTCTTCGTTCACGCTTCGAATGGGGACTGATCACAGATATTCAGCCTCCCGACTTAGAAACGCGGATTGCGATTCTCCGCAAAAAAGCGAAAGCGGAAAATCTCGATATTCCAAATGAAGCCATGGTCTATATCGCCAATCAAATCGACTCGAACATTCGGGAATTGGAAGGCGCATTAATTCGCGTGGTGGCTTACTCTTCTTTAATTAACGAGGACATATCGTCGCATTTGGCCGCCGAAGCGCTTAAGGATATCATACCCAGCAGCCGTCCGAGAGTCATAACGATACAGGATATCCAGCAAAAGGTCGGGGAATTCTACGGAATGAAAATCGAGGATTTCAAAGCGCGTAAACGGACCAAAACCGTAGCTTTTCCAAGGCAAATCGCCATGTATTTGGCTCGGGAAATGACCGATTTCTCCCTGCCGAAGATCGGGGAAGCATTCGGAGGACGAGATCATACGACGGTCATTCATGCCCATGAGAAAATATCCGAGGCGCTGAAGGCAGATCAGGAATTATTCAAAATCATTCAGAACATTACGGAAAAAATTAAAAACGTAACGTTGTAAACACGAAACGATGCATCAAACGTTTTATCCACAGCTGCATAAAAGAAGGCCTATGCACAATCTTATTCACATGTGGATAGGCTTTCTTTTTGCCTTGTTCAATGACATATCCACATATCCCGGGCCCCTACTACTATTACTAAATAAAAAAACAATGTAATATAAAAGTATATGCCCATTTGTCCCATCTTAGAACCCGTAGGAGTGACATGTATGAAATTAACGGTGCTCAAGCAATATTTAAATGAATCGATCGGCCACGTTTCGAAAGCCATTTCCAGCAGAACAACGATTCCCATCTTAAGCGGGATCAAAATAGACGTCGATTCCAGCGGCATGACACTGACCGCCAGCGATACCGATATCTCGATTCAAAGCTTTATTCCGGCTGAAGATAATGAAATTCAGGTCATCGACCTAAAACAATCCGGCAGCGTGGTGCTCCCTTCCAAATTTTTCGTGGAAATTATACGCAAGCTGCCGGCTCAGCAAGTAGAAATAGAGGTTAAAGATCATTTTCAAACCACCATTCGTTCCGGTTCATCCGAGATTCAGCTTGTGGGTCTTGATCCGGAGGAATATCCGATCATGCCCGGCATTGAGGAGAACAAACGGATCCAGCTTCCAAGCGACCTGCTTAAAACGATGATTAAACAAACTTCGTTTGCCGTCTCAACCAATGAGGCTACTCCTGTGCTTACAGGAATTTTGTGGACCATTGCAGACGGAAAATTGAAATTCACAGCCTGTGACCGCCACCGTTTGGCCAGCCGCGAAACAAATATCGATGCCGAGGAAGGCATGACGCTTAATAATGTGACCATTTCCGGCAAAACGTTAAACGAGTTGGCCAAAATATTACCGGACCAGAACACGCTGATCGATGTCGTTTTTGCTGAAAATCAAGTTCTGTTTAAGATGAATTCCATTCTGTTCTATACTCGAATTTTGGATGGAACATATCCGGACACGTCCAAGCTCATTCCGCAATCCTATCAAACCGAGCTTGTCGTAAATACCAGTGGATTGATCGATGCGATTGACCGCGCCTATCTCCTGTCCAGAGAAGACAAGAGCAACATCGTTAAGCTGATGATGCGCGAGGATCAGTCGATTGAAATCTCATCAACTTCCTCCGAGCTTGGAAAAGTGACCGAGGAGCTGATGACTTCAAGCATGAAGGGAGAACTGCTGCGCATCTCCTTTAACTCCAAATATATGCTCGATGCCTTGAAGGTCATGGACAGCGAACAGATCCATATCGGCTTTACCGGTGCCATGCAGCCGATTATTATCAGGCCGGATGAGACCTCCAGCCTGCTGCAGCTGATCCTGCCTTACCGGACTACGGGCTAAAAGAAAGGATCATTTTATGGAAAAAATAAGCATAAGTACAGACTATATCACCCTGGGTCAATTTTTAAAGCTGGCCGATTGCATTTCTACCGGTGGACAGGCCAAAAGCTTTCTTCAGGAAACGGAAATCTTCGTCAATGGAGAGCCGGAAAATCGTCGGGGCCGCAAACTGGTCCCGAATGATATCATCAAGGTGGCGGGCTGCGGCGAGTTTCAAGTCGATGCACAAAGATAAAAGTATGCTTTTTGGGAAAAAATTTATTTGGCATAGCCTGGCCGGCGTATGCTTTCGAAGTAGGCTTTGCGCAGCAAAGCCCAGCCTATGCTTTCGATGACGGCTTTGCGCAGCAAAGCCCTTAGGAGGAACCGTTTTGCAGTTAAAAAGGCTGTTAGTACAGCACTATCGCAACTATGAGCAGGTCGAATTCCAAACGGACAAGATGGTGAATATCATCGTTGGACCGAATGCACAGGGAAAAACGAATCTGCTCGAATCGATTTTCGTGCTCGCGCTTACCAAGAGCCATCGGACCAATCATGATAAAGAGCTGATTCGCTGGAATGAGAAAATGGCCAGCTTGCATGCGGAGATTGAAAAACGGTACGGTACGCTGCAGCTGGACCTAACCATATCGCAGCAAGGCAAACGGGCCAAAATCAACGGGCTGGAGCAAAGAAAGCTGAGCAACTTTATCGGCTCCTTGAACGTAGTCATGTTTGCGCCGGAGGATTTGGAGATTGTCAAAGGGTCTCCAGGTGTTCGGCGCCGTTTCCTCGACATGGAAATCGGTCAGGTGCATCCGGCTTATTTATATGATCTATCCCAGTACAACAAAGTTCTGCAGCAGCGCAACAATTACTTGAAACAGATGTTCTCTTCTTCCGCTTCCGCTCCCCTTCTTGAAGTTTGGAATGAGCAGCTTGCCCAATTCGGTATTAAAATTATGAAAAAACGTCAAAGCTTTATAAAGAAGCTGCAAATATGGGCGGAAAAGATACATGCCGGCATTACGAATGGCACGGAAAGGCTTCGAATTGAATACGACAGCGCCTTTGACGATGCTCTTGAGGAAGAAGAAGCTGTTTTATTTGACCAATTTATGATAAAGTTATCACAGGTGAAGGATCAGGAAATTCGCCGCGGCGTCACGCTGGCAGGACCTCACCGTGATGATCTCCGTTTTTTCATCAATGAAAAAGAGGTACAAACGTTCGGTTCCCAAGGACAGCAGCGAACCACAGCCCTTTCGCTTAAGCTGGCTGAAATTGAGCTGATCTGCGAGGAGGTCGGGGAATATCCCCTGCTTCTGCTCGATGATGTGCTGTCAGAGCTTGACCGATATCGCCAAACCCAGCTGATCGAGACGTTCCAACGGAAGGTTCAAACCTTCATTACAACAACCGGCATTGAAAGCATAGATTTGTCAAAACTGGAAAGCGCTTCTGTCATCCACGTTCGTGACGGAAGCTTCACATAAATTGGGTTACCATCGTTTTGCCGAGAAGGAGTGGGCCAGCATGTTCATCCATTTGGGCGGCGAAAAAATTATTCGCGCATCGGAGCTTGTCGCCATTTTTGACCTGTCGATCGAGAAATCTTCCAAAATATCCAAACAATTTGTCACCTATGCCAATAAGGAAAAGCGCGTGGAAATCAT
Source organism: Paenibacillus sp. F024 (assembly GCF_057814255.1). Classification (NCBI taxonomy): domain Bacteria; kingdom Bacillati; phylum Bacillota; class Bacilli; order Caryophanales; family Paenibacillaceae; genus Paenibacillus; species Paenibacillus sp. F024. Next base: position 6,263 of record NZ_JBVASZ010000045.1, on the reverse strand, counting down.
TGGCGATGAGGAAAGCAAATCTCTCGTAGTGACACATACCAAAGTCTATTACTCTCCGATTTCGTCCATGACCTTGAAAAAACGAGCTCATCAGTTGTTAACGAACTAGGGACCATGTCGCTCCGCGACTCCATCAGCTAGTTGAACATAAGAAGCGAGATTTCCGTCCTGATTTCAACTTGTTCAGGGCAGATTTACTCTTTTTACTATGGAAAAGTGGGTGTCTGCATGTCTGTAAATCCAGGTACAAGCTATGATGAAAGTCAAATTCAGGTACTTGAAGGTCTAGAGGCGGTTCGCAAACGACCAGGGATGTACATCGGATCCACGAGTAGCCGAGGCCTTCATCACCTGGTATGGGAAGTCGTCGACAATAGCATCGACGAAGCGCTAGCCGGATATTGCACGAAAATTGATGTCATTGTTCATCGGGACAACAGCGTTACGGTTATTGATAACGGGCGCGGCATCCCGGTCGGGGAGCATCCGAAGCTGAAGCGTCCGACCTTGGAGGTCGTGCTTACCGTGCTTCATGCGGGCGGTAAATTCGGCGGCGAGGGCTACAAAGTATCCGGTGGTTTGCACGGTGTAGGCGTATCCGTCGTTAACGCATTGTCCAAGAAATTGATTGTTCAGGTAAAGCGGGATGGTAAAGTACATGAACAAGAGTTCAGCCGCGGTATTCCCCAGTATGACGTGAAAACGATCGGGGAGACGGACCAAACCGGAACGCAGGTGACGTTCTGGCCCGATGAAGAGATTTTCACGGAAACGACCGAATACGATTATGATACGCTCCAGTCCCGGATCCGGGAGCTTGCGTTCCTGAATAAAGGAATCGAGATTACATTGACTGATGAACGTACCGAGGAGTCCCATACGTTCAAGTACGAGGGAGGAATTGTCTCCTTTGTGGAATATCTAAACCGCACGCGGGAAGCAGTTCATCAGCCTCCGATTTATGTCGAAGGGAATAAAGATTTTATTCATGTCGAGGTTGCTCTTCAGTATAACGACAGCTATACGGAGAACATTTATTCGTTTGCAAACAATATCAATACACATGAGGGCGGTACTCACGAATCCGGATTCAAGAGCGCCCTCACACGGATTTTGAACGATTATGCCCGGAAAAACAATGCCATTAAGGACAGCGATGCCAATCTGTCCGGCGATGACGTACGGGAAGGCTTAACAGCCATCATTTCGGTTAAAATCCCAGATCCCCAGTTTGAGGGACAAACCAAGACGAAGCTCGGGAACAGCGAGGTTCGCGGTATCGTGGAGTCGCTTTTTGCGGAGAAGCTGCAGGAATTTCTGGATGAGAATCCGTCCGTTGCGAGAAAAATCGTAGAAAAGGGCGTGCAGGCACAAAGAGCGCGCGAAGCGGCAAGAAAAGCGCGTGAGCTTACGCGACGCAAGAGCGCCCTTGAAGTGAGTTCCTTGCCAGGCAAGCTGGCCGATTGCTCGTCCAAGGATGCTTCCATCAGTGAAGTGTACATCGTCGAAGGGGACTCCGCCGGCGGTTCGGCCAAGCAAGGACGAGACCGGCATTTTCAGGCGATTTTACCGCTGCGCGGTAAGATTCTCAACGTTGAAAAAGCGCGGCTGGACAAAATTTTATCCAACGCCGAGATTCGTGCGATCATTACAGCCCTTGGCACAGGGATTGGCGATGATTTCGACATTTCCAAAGCGCGATACCATAAAATCATTATTATGACCGATGCCGACGTTGACGGAGCGCACATTCGTACGCTGCTTCTCACCTTCTTCTACCGCTACATGCGGAAACTGATTGAGGTCGGATATGTCTACATTGCACAGCCGCCGCTTTACAAGCTGGAACGGAACAAAACGGTACGGTATGCTTACAATGACAAGCAGCGGGAAGCCATTATGGCTGAATTTGGGGAAGGTTCCAAAGTCAATGTTCAGAGATATAAAGGTCTTGGAGAGATGAACCCTGGCCAACTATGGGAAACGACGATGGATCCGGAGAGCCGTACCCTGCTGCAGGTAAGCATTCAAGATGCGATGGAAGCGGACCTCCTTTTCGATACGCTTATGGGGGACAACGTTGAACCGCGGCGTGAATTCATTCAGCAGCATGCGAAGTACGTCAAAAACTTGGATATTTAATTCATCGCCATGAACTGTAGGAGGTAAAAATCTTGTCGGAAGAATCCCGTTCACAGGTTAGAGATATAGATATCGGCTCAGAAATGCGTACTTCTTTTATGGATTACGCGATGAGCATTATTGTCAGCCGCGCTTTACCGGATGTCAGAGACGGTCTTAAGCCGGTACATCGTCGTATTCTATATGCCATGTCGGAACTTGGCATGTCACCTGACAAACCATATAAGAAATCGGCAAGGATCGTCGGAGAAGTCATCGGTAAGTATCATCCGCACGGTGATTCGGCTGTGTATGAAACGATGGTTCGTATGGCGCAGGATTTCTCTTTACGTTATATGCTCGTTGATGGCCACGGTAACTTCGGCTCGATTGACGGTGACTCTGCGGCCGCCATGCGTTATACTGAGGCGCGATTGTCCAAAATCGCGATGGAGCTGCTCCGTGAAATTAACAAAGAAACCATCGATTTCGTGCCGAACTATGACGGCGAGGAACTGGAGCCCGTGGTCATGCCCGCGCGCTTTCCTAACTTGCTGGTCAACGGATCGTCAGGTATTGCCGTAGGGATGGCAACCAATATTCCGCCGCATAACTTAACAGAGGTCATTAATGGCGTTCAGCAGCTTATTGAAAATCCGGACGTAACCCCTCTCGATCTGATGCAATCGATCAAAGGCCCGGATTTTCCTACCGGCGGTTTTATTATGGGACGTGAAGGAATTAAACATGCATACGCCACTGGACGCGGTTCTGTGACGATGCGCGCTAGGGCGACCATTGAGGAAACCGGCGGTAAAGCACGGATCATCGTGCACGAGCTCCCTTATCAGGTCATTAAAGCCCGGTTGATTGAGAAAATCGCCGAGCTGGTCCGGGAGAAGAAAATCGACGGCATTACGGATTTGCGGGACGAATCGGACCGCAACGGAATGCGTATCGTCATTGAACTGCGCCGAGATGTTAACCCGAATGTCGTATTGAACAACTTGTACAAACAGACGGCAATGCAGTCTAATTTCGGTATCATCATGCTTGCTTTGGTGAATGGTGAACCGAAGGTGCTCAATCTTCGTGACATGCTTTACCATTACCTGCAGCACCAGAAGGAAGTTATTCGCCGCCGTACGGAATTTGACCTCCGCAAAGCGGAAGCCCGTGCCCATATTTTGGAGGGCTTACGAATTGCTCTGGATCATCTGGATGAGGTTATCTCACTCATACGTGCATCCCGTACGACAGAAGAAGCTCGTGAAGGCCTGATCAACCGTTTTGGTCTCAGCTATGATCAGGCTCAGGCCATTCTCGATATGCGTCTGCAGCGTCTCACAGGCTTGGAACGTGAGAAGATTGAGGAAGAGTATGCCGAGCTGCTCAAGAAAATTACCGAGTTCAAAGCCATCCTGGCTGACGAACAGCTGGTATTGAACATCATTAGCGAAGAGCTGAATGAGATTAAAGAAAAATTCGGTGACGAACGCCGTTCGGAAATTACGATCGGCGAAGAAAGCATCGAAGATGAGGACTTGATCCCGCAAACCGAGGTTGTCATTACGATATCCCACACAGGCTATATCAAGCGCTTGCCGGTGACTACCTACCGCAGCCAAAGACGCGGAGGAAAAGGCGTCATCGGTATGGATACCAAAGATAACGATTTTGTAGAACATTTATTCGTGACGAATTCTCACCATTACTTGATGTTCTTCACGAACAAAGGAAAAGTATATCGTCTTAAAGCTTACGAGATTCCGGATCTCAGCCGTACGGCCAGGGGGACGCCGATCATCAATCTGATCCAGATTGAGCAGGGAGAAACGGTAAATGCCGTTATTCCTGTAGAAAGCTTCGAATCCGAACAATATTTGTTCTTTGCCACCAAGAACGGGTTGGTGAAGAAAACGCCGCTGGACGATTACTCCAATATTCGCAAAGGCGGATTGATTGCCATTACGCTCCGTGAAGACGACGATTTGATCGGCGTAAAGCTGACGGACGGAAATCAATCTATTGTTATGGGCACGAAGCAAGGGATGTCCATTCATTTCCCTGAGCAGGATGTTCGTGCAATGGGTCGAGGGGCTACCGGAGTGAAAGGTATTCATCTGGATGATCATGATGCCGTTATTGATATGGACGTCGTTCAAGAGGACAACAGCGTATTGATCGTAACGTCCAAAGGATACGGCAAACGTACTCCGGTCGAAGAATACCGGATGCAATCCCGCGGCGGTAAAGGGATCAAAACGCTCAATGTGACGTCGAAGAACGGCCCTGTGGTCGGTTTGAAGGTTGTTCAAGAAGACGAGGATCTCATGATCATCACTGCACTTGGAACGATCATTCGTACAAGCATGTCCGGGATTTCTATGATGGGACGAAACACACAAGGGGTTAAGCTCATCAATATCCGCGATGAGGACGAGGTATCCACTTTAGCGCGAGTGGAGAAAAGTGAAGATCAGCCTGATATAGAAGAGGACGGCGAGACGGACGTTACCGTAGAAGATTAACTGTCCTTATGTTTAAATGATTAAAGAATGGGGCTTACATCCCCATTCTTTTTCGTTTAAGATAATAGGAAAAGTATAAATATACTAGCAGAGCTGAACACTTTCTTTTCCCAAGCAAAGCTGCTGCTGGATCACGAATGACTTTTCATTAACACACTAACATGAGACAAGGCGAGGGAATCCTATGGCTACTGTTCCCGTTTCCCAATTGAAAATCGGCGAGAAAATAGCTGAAGATGTGCTAACCAAATATAACAATGTGCTGCTCCCTAAAGGAATTATCATCTCGGAGCGGGAGCTGGAATTGCTGAGAGCGTTCTTAATCCCTGCTGTTCAAATCGAAACCAAGAACGGAGACTCCGTTACGGCATCGGATGAAACGGCTGCGGATGAACAGAAATCACAAGGTACGATTCACCCTTTCTACGATCATTATGAGAAGATGCTGCAGCTGATGCGCCGCGTTTATAATATTGCCAACGCAGGCGGCCAAAACCTGCCTATACTGGAGATACGCACGACACTAGAAAAGCTGATCCAGCATATTGATGATTATAATGTATTGACATTCAGTCCTAGACATTTCCAATTGAGTGATTTTATTTATCATAATAGTATTATGGTCAGTCTGACATCCTATAACTTGGCTAAGTGGCACGGCTTGCCACCTAAGGATTTGATGCCGGTAGCACTGGGCGGATTATTACACGATATCGGGAATGCGAAGATTGATGCCGGCATTTTGTTCAAACCGAGCGCGCTGAACGTGGATGAAAGAGAAGATATGAAAAAGCATACGATTATCGGTTATAATCTGTTAAAAACCGTACCTGCCGTGAACGATGGAGTAAAGCTTTGCGCATTGCAGCACCATGAACGTGAAGATGGATCCGGATATCCGTTGGGTCTTCGCGGGGAAAAAATCCACATCTATTCAAAAATTGTAGCGATCACGGATGTTTTTCACGCCATGAGAACCAACCGCTATCATAAGAGCGGAGCCTCTCCGTACTTGGTATTGGAACAGCTATTGAACGAATCATTTGGAAAATTGGATCCTGCACTTGTTCAAACCTTTATACATAAAGTAACCTCATTCCATAACGGGACGCTGGTTAAGCTGAGCGATAACCGGATTGGCGAGATTGTTTTCTCTGACAGGTCTCATCCGACTCGGCCTTGGGTCAATATAGACGGAAAAATCATCAATTTAACGATCGAACGCAATTTGTATATCCAAGACGTGATCCAAAAGTAAAATTTCCGGTAAACTGTGCTTGACTCAGAAAGCCGTATGTGTTACATTAGTCTTCGCCGCTTTGGTGGCGAGGCTTTTTTTATGTTGTATCTTGTGCTACAAAACAATAAAAATAAAAAAAAGTACTTGCAATCGAATAGGCATGTGTGGTATATTATAAAAGTCGCCGCTAAACGAGGCGACAATGAAATTGCCCTTTGAAAACTGAACAACGAGTGAGTGTTTTAATAGAGAATCGTATGATTCTCGCCAGTTTTAAATTTTGAGCTATATCGACTCAACTTTAATGGAGAGTTTGATCCTGGCTCAGGACGAACGCTGGCGGCGTGCCTAATACATGCAAGTCGAGCGGA
>NZ_JBVASZ010000044.1:0-26610 GCF_057814255.1 Paenibacillus sp. F024 | reverse complement strand
GGCAAAAGGAGCGGTCAAGCGCTCTTCTTGACGGCTTCTTTTGCCTATGAGATTCTCCAAGCAAGCGGAAGGGTTATGACTCTCGTTAATAGCCATCCACCCACCCAGTAGCGCGAAGAGCCAAATTAATGAATATGAACCTTCATCAAAGAGGCCGGTCTTAATCGGCTTCTTTTTTGTTCCTTCGATCCTCTTAAAAGCTTTGAAAGAGCGGGTCTTTTATGTTAACATCATAAAGAATATATTGGGGAAACGGGTTAGAGAGCTGCAGAAGCTGAGGGGAGAAACCGGCATGAGAGGAAAAGAGCTGCTCTGCCTGCTGCTGTTGTTCGTACTTGCGGGCTGCGGCGGGGGGCCGAAGGCGGATGTGACGATTTTCATGATGGGCTCCAACGGGTTTCCGAATGAAGCGGGAGCAAAGCTGCAGGCTTCACTGCAAAGCCAATTAGGCGAATCGCCCAGTGTACAAGTATATACGGCGCCATTATTTTCAATAGAAAAGCTGATCGTCGAAATAGCGGCCGGTGAGAACGGGATTCTCGTCATCCCGGAGAATCATTTTAAGACTATGGGCGGGCAGGGCGGATATGTTCCGCTGGACGATGTGGCCAACGCGGAGGATTTCCCAGAAGGTGTTCTGGAGGTTGCGCAAGCCGGGAATAAGGAAAAGCATTTGTACGGCATCCCGTTGGAGCAAACCCAATGGCTGAAGGAGCTCGAATTGAACGACAAAAACTTGTATGCTTTCATCCCGGCCAATGCGCCGGACAAAGAGAAAGCGAAACGGGTCTTGAAAATCATGGCCGAGTAATAGCCCTTCATGCCAATCATGAAGCGGACAACAACATAGCGGTTCAGGTGCCTGCAAGGAAGCTCCATGCCTGCAGGTTAAAAGGGAAGCCGGTGTGAATCCGGCACGGTCCCGCCACTGTATACGGGTAAATGCTCTTCTATCAAGTCACTGTCAGGATCAGACGGGAAGGCGAAGAGCTCTTGAATAAGCAGCCCGCAAGTCAGGAAACCTGCCTGAACATGCATTCGATGCGGCCTTTCGAGGAAAAGGGGCAGATCGCTGAGCTTGCGGGCGGCATAACGCTAATGATGTCGGTTATGGCTGCCGCAGGTTTGTCAGTGTGTGCCCTCTGCTTCGGAGACGATCCGAACGCAGAGGTCTTTTCGTTTTTAAATGATTTTAGGGAGATGGACCTATGTATTGGGGTAAGAAAAATCACGTTAAAAAAAGACTGCTCGCGGCCGTTTTGAGCTTGGCTTTGGCGGGAACGCTGGCAGGCTGCGGAAGCACTGCTCCGACTCCGGGGCAGGGTCAGCAGGCAGATTCGTCCAATGCGGGCGGAGCCAAGCAGGAAGGGGCAGTCTCATCGGCCAAACGAACGGCCTATCCGCTCACGATAAAGGATGCGACGGGCAAAGAATTTGTATTTGAAAAAGCTCCGGAGCGCATCGTCTCTACCTCGCCGAGTGAAACGGAAACGCTGTTTGCCTTGGGTCTCGGCGATCAGATCGTGGGGGTATCGGATTTTTGCAACTATCCTGCTGAAGCGGCGGCGAAGCCGAAGGTCGGCAGTATCATTAAACCGAATGAGGAAGCGCTCATTGCGGCCAACGCCGATGTGGTCATGACGGGAGTGTCCATGAATATGACCGTTGTAGAACAGCTTCGAGGTCTAAAGGTAAACCTGTTTAAGGTTGAGCCGAAGACGGTGGATGAAGTCATGAGCAATATTATTCTCATGGGGCAAATCTTCGACCGTCAGGAGCAGGCGGAGAAGCTGGTCCATGCCATGAAGGCGGAACGTCAAAAGGTGCTGGATGCGGTAAAGGATCTGAAGCCGGAGCAGAAGAAAAAGGTGTTCATTGAGTTTTCCCCGGGGTGGACGGTCGGTCAAGGCGAATATATTGACGAGCTGATCAGCTTGGCCGGTGGCATCAATGTGGCCGGCGGCGAGAAGGGGTATGTGAAGCTTAGCGAGGAGAAGGTGATTGCGGACAATCCGCAGATCATTATTTATCCGACCGGGATTGTGGATGATCAGACCAATAAGCCGATGGATCAACTGATTCGCGAACGCAGCGGCTGGGACCAGATTGAAGCGGTGAAGTCAAACCGGCTGGTCGGATTGGACAAGGACATCATGAGCCGTCCGGGTCCGCGGATCACCGAGGCATTGACGGAAGTGGCCAAAGGAATATATCCGGAACTGGTGAAATAGATGAAGCGTAAGCTGTGGATTTGGGGCGGAGCTTCCTTGGTCCTGCTATTATTTACCGCTTCTGCGGCATTGTCGATCGGTTCGGTCCGAATCCCGTTCGGTCATGTCTGGGGGATTATGCTGCATCATCTGCCTTGGATCGGTGAACGAATCCAGGGGGATTGGAGTGCAGCTTCCGAACAAATCGTATGGAGGGTCAGGCTGCCCAGGGCAGTCTTGGGTATTCTGGTTGGAGCCGCTCTGGGCTTGGCGGGTGCAGCCTTTCAGGGCGTGCTCCGCAACCCGCTCGCCGATCCGTATACGCTGGGTGTTTCTTCCGGAGCTTCGGTGGGCGCTTCGTTTTTAATTTTGTTTGGTCTGCAGTATACGCTCTTCGGGGAGTGGACGGTACCGGCGGTTGCGTTTGCGACCGGAGTGCTGTCACTCTTCACGGTACTCCTGCTGGCTCGGACCGGAGGCAAGCTGCGCAAAGAAACCGTCATTTTGTCGGGTGTCGTGATCCAGGCCTTCCTGGGCGCCTTCGTTTCGTTAATGGTGGCGATGTCGGATCAGGTCATCAATGAAATAATCTTCTGGCTGATGGGAAGCCTAGCGCTGCGAGGCTGGACATATTCCTTGGTGCTGCTGCCGTATTTGGCTGCAGGCGCAGCGGTGCTTCTCTGCTTTGGCCGGGCGATGAATTTGTTTGCGCTCGGGGAGCGGCAGGCGGCTCATCTTGGTATCCATATTGAAAGAACGAAGCTGATTGTTCTGGTCGCGGCGACTTTGATTACGGCAGCAGCTGTCTCCGTTTCGGGCGTGATTGCGTTTGTAGGACTGCTGGTGCCGCATTTGCTTCGGCTTATGATCGGACCGGATTACCGATTGCTGCTTCCCCTTTCGCTTATCGGCGGTGCGATTTATGTGCTGCTGGCGGATACGTTGGCCCGAACGCTGCTTAGTCCGACGGAAATTCCGCTCGGGGTAGTTACGGCGTTTATGGGGGCTCCGTTTTTCGCTTATTTGCTGCGGCGGAAAAAGCGGGTGATACGCGAATGAAAGGAGGCGGCACGGGATGATTCAAGTAGATGTGGATAGGGTATCCAAGGCCTTCGGACCGCGGGAGGTGCTCAGGGGAGTCCGTTTTCGGGTGGAGCCAGGAGAATGGTTCGGTATCTTAGGACCCAACGGAAGCGGGAAGTCGACACTGCTTCATCTGATTTCCGGACTGGAGCCGGCGACTGCCGGTCGTGTGCTGCTGGATGGCAAGCCTGCAGCGTCCTGCTCAAGGAAAGCATTGGCAAGGCAGATCGCGGTGCTGGAGCAGGAAGCGCTGCCGCCGCTCGGCTTCACGGTGCAAGAGGTGATCGAAATGGGGCGCTATCCGTATCAAAACTGGCTGGGAGACGAAACGGGGGATGCGAGTACGCTGGTAGAGCGGATTATCGATTGGCTGAAGCTGGAGCCTCTGCGGGAGAGAACCATCGATCATTTGAGCGGAGGGGAACGGCAGCGTGTGGCGTTGGGTAAAGCGATGGCGCAGGAGCCCAAGCTGCTGCTGCTGGATGAGCAGACGACATTTCTTGACATCGGGTATCAGGTTGAGATGATGGATCTGGTGCGCAGGTGGCAGGAGGAATGGAAAATGACGGTCATTTCGGTGCTGCATGATCTGAATTTGGCCGCTCAATACTGCGACCGTCTCCTCCTGCTGCATGAAGGAGCGGCGGCTGGAATCGGAACGCCTGAAGAGGTGCTTTATGCAGATCTTCTGGAAAGGGTGTACGGAACGCGGCCTCACATTCTTTCACATCCGGACAGCGGGGTGCCGCAAATCTTATTGGGAAAGGGAGCTGGAAGATGAGTAACAACCGATTGGAACAACTGATTACGGGAATTGCCCCATTGGATAAGCGGAGTATGGAGGAAGCGGCGCTGCATCTCGATCAGCTGACCAAGCCGCCGGGAAGCTTAGGCAGACTGGAGGAGGTAGCTAAGCAGCTATCGGGAATCCGGGGGGAGCTGATGCCGGACCTGGGGAAAAAGGCGGTCGTCGTCATGGCTGCGGATCACGGCGTATGCGAAGAAGGCGTCAGCGCCTATCCGGCTGAAGTTACGCCGCAGATGGTGTTTAACTTTTTGAATGGGGGCGCGGCGGTGAATGTGCTCTCGCGTCATGCCGGGGCTGATGTGCTGTGCGTTGACATGGGGGTGAACGCAGAGCTTTCCGATTCGCGGTTGAGGTCTCATAAAGTCCGCATGGGGACGGCTAATATGACAAAGGGGCCTGCGATGACGCGGGAGGAAGCGGAGAAAGCGGTTATGGCCGGTATGGAGATCGCCGCAGAATTAGTTCGGGACGGCTACAGATTGATCGCCACCGGGGATATGGGCATCGGCAATACGACGGCAAGTTCAGCGATCTTGATGGTGCTAGGCGGAGCGGAAGCGGCCGAGGCTGCAGGGAGAGGCACCGGTATCGACGACGAGCGCCTGCTGCACAAGCAGGCGGTCATTCGCCAGGCGATCGAGGTCAATCGTCCGGATCCGGACGATCCGCTGGATGTGCTTTCCAAAGTCGGGGGGCTTGAAATCGCCGGTTTGGTCGGGGTGATCTTAGGGGCGGCGAAGCATCGTTGTCCGGTTGTCATCGACGGATTCATCTCATCGGCAGCAGCCTTGGTCGCTTCCCGATTGGCACCGCTCAGCGTACCGTATATGATCGCCTCACACCTTTCACGGGAGCAGGGACACGCGCGTCTGCTCGAAGAGATCGGGCTGACGCCGATGCTTGTAATGGACATGAGGCTTGGAGAGGGTACGGGCGCCGTCCTTGCTTTTCCGCTGATTGATGCTGCGGTCAAGATCATGAAAGAAATGGCGACCTTTGCGAATGCGGGAATTTCCGGTGCGGTCCCTACGGAGCAGCCGCAAGGATGAGCCGGCAGGGACTGAAGGTGCTTGTAACGGGCGGGGCCCGCAGCGGGAAGAGCTCATTTGCGGAAGGCTATGCGGCCACGCTTGGCGCACAAGGCCTGTACATTGCTACGTCGCAGGCTTACGACGATGAAATGAAGGAACGGATTGCACTCCACCGGCGGGAGCGGGAAGAACGGGGATACCCCTGGGTTACGGCGGAGGAGCCGTATGATCTGGCCGATATCCTTTTGAGGGCGGATTCGCCCGTCGTACTTGTCGATTGCCTGACCCTCTGGCTGTCCAATTGGCTGCTAAGGCTGGAGCATGAGCCGGAGAGCGAACGGCAACGCAAGCTTGAAGCGAAAATCGACGAGCTGGCGGATGTATTCGGTACGTTTGATCGTCCGGTTGTACTGGTCACCAATGAGGTAGGCAGCGGTCTGGTGCCTGAATATAAGCTGGGGCGGGTGTTCCGGGATCTGTCCGGGCGAATGAATCAACGGCTGGCCCGGAAGGCCGATCAAGTATTTCTGGTCACGGCGGGAATTCCGGTGGAGCTGAAGAGCCGGGCTTTTCACTTTTAGCAGGTTGCGGAGGAACGGACTTGTTGCTTTATAGTTTGCAAGAGCTGATGTGGATAGTGCTTGCCGCGCTTGTGATCGATTGGGCTATCGGCGATCCCGCGTGGCGGTGGTTGACGCACCCGGTCGTTTGGATCGGGCGTTTCATTACATGGTTGGAAGGTTGGCTGTACCCGATAAATCAGGAAAGTGCATCGGGCAAGCAGGTACGGCGTATCCGTATCCGCGGGGCGGCATTGGCCTTCGTGACCATCGGTGTGGCCGCCGGAAGCCTGTGGCTTATCGTATGGATCGCAGATCAAGTGCACCCGTGGCTCGGATATGCCGTCAGCGCGTGGTTTATCTCGACTACGATCGCTGTCAAGGGGCTGAAGGACGCGGCGATGGCGGTGTACAAGCCTTTAAGCGAAGGGCGCATGGATGAGGCGAGAAAGCAGGTCGGATACATTGTCGGACGAAACACCTCGCAGCTCGACGAGCCTGAAATTACACGGGCCGCGGTGGAAACCGTAGCGGAGAACATCGTGGATGCGTTTATTTCCCCGATCTGTTATGCCTTGGTGGGAGGCGCACCGTTGGCGATGCTGTACCGCGCTTCCAATACGCTTGACTCGATGGTCGGTTATAAAAATGACAAATATATTCACTTCGGCTGGGCTTCGGCCCGCTGGGACGATATAGTCAACTGGATTCCCGCTCGTCTGGCCGGCTTGCTTATCGTAGGGGTCGCGTGGGTTAGCCCCGGACTTCGTGCGGGAGGAGCCGCACGTTCGATCATGCGCTTTGCCCGGCTTCACCCAAGTCCGAACAGCGGCATCCCGGAATCGGCCGTTGCCGGAGCGATGGGAATCGAGCTTGGCGGCGTGAATGTTTACCACGGCCGTGTGAGTGAACGGGCGCGGATGGGTTGGCCGCTCAGGGAACGTGAGAAAGAGGACATCCGGCGAACCGTGGGGATATTGTACGGGGTCAGTTACTTGGTTGCGGGGGGATTGCTGTGCGGACTGTTTTGGCTTTATGGATAACGTGGGGGTCGGCATGTGCGGCAGCTTTTCAATTTCTGACCCGCCTTCCCGTGCCGGTGAAGCTCGACTACAATGACGCTTTGTTTCGCCGAAGCGTCGTTTTTTATCCTTTGGTCGGCTTTGTACTCGGTTTTCTTCTGCTTGGTGCGGGAAAGCTGCTGAATATGACATTGTCTCCGCTTCCCGCAGCCGCTTTGCTGCTCTCGACCTGGACGCTGCTGACCGGAGCGCTGCATCTGGACGGCTTGATGGATACGGCGGACGGCCTGTTGAGCCACCGTTCGCGCGAGCGGATGCTGGAGATTATGAAGGACAGCCGGGTTGGCGCCATGGGCGTCGTTGTCTGCGTGCTGGCGCTGCTTCTGAAATGGTCTTTGCTGCAGGAGCTATTGCATACAGAGAAGCTAAGCTGGCTGGTGCTGCTGCCGATGGTTTTGCTTTGGAGCCGGTGGTATATGGTCGTTGCGATTGCCGGTTGGCCGTACGCAAGGCAAGAAAAAGGCGGCGGTATGGGCACTTTTTACCGGGGCATCGGATGGAAGCACATTGCGGCGCATAGTGCGCTGGCTGTTCTGTTATCCGCTGCTGTGCTCCTGATCGCCCGGGATCTCGGGCTGCACCTGGCGGGAGTGATTTGGCCTCTGCTCGCATTTGCGGGAACGACTCTTGGCGGAGGTTATCTGATGAGCGTATATATTCATCGCAAGCTGGGCGGTTTGACCGGAGATACATACGGGGCTATGAACGAGCTGCTGGAGGTGCTTTTGCTTCTTTTGCTTGTGCTGATGACTGGATAGGGGGAATAGAAGGATGCTGGAGCGATACGGACATGGCGGTGATTTATGGACAGCGGCGGAAGCGTTTGGAATGCCGCAGGATCGGTTTCTCGATTTCAGCTCGAACATGAATCCGCTTGGACCTCCGGAACAGGTGGGGTTCATCTTCAGCAGCAGGTGGAGGGAAGTCGTAAATTATCCCGATCCGGCTGTGAGAGAGCTGACGCGCAAACTGGCGGCAAAACATAAGGTGGACGAAGACTGCATTCTGGTGGGCAACGGAGCGGCGGAGCTGATCGATCTGGCTGTTCGTGTGCTGCGTCCCGGTTTGACAGGACTTGCGAGGCCGTCTTTTGTCGAATATGAAGAAGCGGTCGAAAAAATCGGCGGCCGGGTACATGATATTCCGCTTACGGAGGCATCGGAGTATCAGCTGAAGCTTTCCGATGTGAAAGAAGCGGCCGGCCGGTGCGATCTGCTGTTTCTGGGACATCCGAACAACCCTACGGGGCGTCTGCTGCCTGAAGAGGTCGTTAACCGGCTTGCCGAAGGAGACATTCCGGCTATTATTGATGAAGCTTTTCTTGATTTTAGTCCCCGCGAGGAGGAGCTTACGCTGACGCGTGCGGCAGCCAAAAGCACGAACCTGATGGTCATTCGTTCCATGACCAAGTTTTATTCCATTCCCGGAATCCGGCTAGGGTACATTGTAGCCAGTCCTGAACGGATTCGCCTGATGAAGCGGCTGCAGGTGCCGTGGAGCGTCAATGCCTTGGCGCAGTGGATCGGCAGCTGTGTGCTGGAGGAGCGGGAATATGCGGCGCGTACGCTGGAATGGTTGAAGGAAGAGCGGGAGTTTCTTTGCGGCAAGCTCAGGACATTGGGACTTCAAGTCGTTGAGAGCGACGCGAATTTTATTCTGTTTTCGCTCCGTCCGCTTGGCCTTACGGTTCAGGCGCTTCAAGCCGAGATGGGACGCAGAGGGATTCTGGTTCGCGATGCGTCGCTGTTTGCAGGGTTGGACGAGACCTTCTGCAGGGTAGCCGTCAAGCTGCGGGAGCAAAACGAAAAGCTGCTGGCCGGTTTAACCGAAGCCTTGAGCGTTATGCAGGGCTTGTCGTCAGCTGAAGAAGCTGCGACGGCAGAGGGGAATATTCCTGATGCCAAGCTTGCCCCGACAATCATGCTTCAGGGTACGTCTTCGGATGCGGGAAAAAGCCTGCTTACGGCTGCACTTTGCCGTATCCTGCTGCAGGACGGCCGGCGCGTCGCACCGTTTAAATCTCAAAACATGTCACTGAACTCCTATGTTACGCCCGACGGCAAAGAAATCGGCAGGGCGCAGGGGATGCAGGCCGATGCCTGCCGCATACCGGCGACGACGGATATGAATCCGATCCTCTTGAAGCCGAAAAAGGACATGATCTCCCAAGTCGTCGTACACGGCAAGCCTTACCGCGATCTTGACGCCAGAACCTATCGGGAAAAATATTTGCCGGAGGCCGAAAGCGTAGTGAAGGAAGCGCTGAGCCGGCTGCGCAGGAGCTTCGACGTCGTCATCCTTGAGGGGGCGGGAAGTCCGGCCGAGGTCAATCTGAAAAGCCGCGATATCGTAAACATGAGGCTGGCCGGTTGGGCGGATGCGCCTGTGCTCCTGGTGGCGGATATCGACCGGGGAGGGGTATTTGCCTCGATTGTAGGAACGCTTGATATCTTTACACCGGAAGAAAGGTCGCGGGTCAAAGGCTTTATCATCAATAAATTCCGCGGAGACATTTCCCTGCTGAAGCCTGGACTGGATTGGCTTGAAAGACGGACGGGGAAGCCTGTGCTGGGTGTGATTCCATATCTGCCCCAGCTTGGGCTTGAGGATGAAGATTCCGCTTCATTGGACCGGAAGCTGGCCGAACGTCAGTCAGGGGAGAAGCTGCCGGGCATGCTGGACATCGCAGTGCTTCGCCTGCCGCGGTTATCCAATTTTACGGATATCGATCCGCTGGAATACGAGAAGGACGTTCACCTACGCTTCGTAGAGACGCCGGAACAATTCGGCAAGCCGGATGCGGTGATCGTGCCGGGAAGCAAAAACACGGTCGACGATCTTCTTTATTTGCGGCATGGGGGTTTGGAACGGAAGCTGCTGGATTTTGCAGAAAACGGCGGGTGGATCGTCGGCATCTGCGCCGGCTATCAGATGCTCGGGGCGAGGCTGCTGGATCCGGAGCTGGTCGAATCAAATCAGTCAAAGCTTGAGGGTCTGGGCTTGTTTCCGACGGAAACCGTCTTTGCCCGTGAGAAGCGAACGGTGCAAGCGGCAGGAACGACACAGCTGTTTGCCCAAGAAGGACAGCGTTTTTCGATTACAGGCTACGAAATTCATATGGGCCAAACCTCGTTTCTCGAGCCCGCAGAGCATCCTTTTATGCTCCTGCCGGCCGCCGGGGATACGGAGCCTGCGGCGGATGGGGTCGTGAACGGAGACGGCCGCCGATTCGGAACGTATGTGCATGGGATTTTGCATAATGACGATTTCCGCCGGGCCTGGTTAAACCGGATTCGCGAGAGCAAAGGGTTGGAGCCGCTGCCGGCGGAGCTGCGCTTTCAGGAGCGCCGCGAAGCGGCTTTTGACCGGCTGGCGGCACATGTACGGAAGCACTTGGATATGGACCGGTTGTATGAGATGATAGATCGCAAGGAGGGATAACGGATGAGAATTTATACAAGAACGGGAGATGCCGGTCAAACGGGCGTTATCGGGGGGCGCGTAGATAAAGACGACGTCAGGGTTGAGGCCTACGGTACGGTAGATGAGTTGAATTGCTTTGTCGGGCAGGCGATGGGATTCCTTGAACCGGAGCGGGATGCGGATTTGCTTGCCGATTTGCTCGAAATTCAGCATGAGCTGTTCGACTGCGGCTCGGATTTGGCGCTGCTTAAGCAGGAGCTGCGCCCTTATAAGGTGACGTCGGAGATGGTGGACCGTTTGGAGACATGGATCGACAAGTACGATGCGGAGGCTCCGGAGATCCAGCGGTTTATTCTGCCGGGTGGAAGCCAGGCATCCTCGGCGCTGCATGTATGCCGAACCGTGTGCCGCAGGGCGGAGCGCCGGGTGGTGACGCTTGCCCGTACGCAGCCGATCAATGAAGAGGTGCGCCGCTATTTGAACCGGCTGTCGGATTTGTTCTTCACGGTCGCCCGGGCGGCCAACAGCCGCGCAGGGATTGGCGATGTAGAGTATGCGCGCAGCGCTAAGGTGTTCCGCCGCAAATGACAAGCTATTACAAACCTCTTCAATACATCGTGCCTCCGGAAGATGACGGCATTCTGCTCCGGACGGTCCTGCAGCAGCGGATGGGAATTTCCCGCAAGCTGTTGTCCAGACTGAAAATGACGGAGCAGGGCATTCTGCTTAACGGAGAGCGCAAGTACATCGACATCAAGGTGCGGACGGGCGATACGGTAGAGGCCCGCATGGAAGCGGAAACGTCGGATGATATTTTGCCGCAGCCGATACCGATCGCCATTCTGTATGAAGACGAGGAGCTGCTGGTGCTGAACAAAGAGGCCGGCCGGGTTGTTCACCCAACGCACGGACATTACACGGAAACCCTGGCCAACGGAGTGGTTTACTATTGGATGAATAAAGGGGAAAGATTCCGTTTTCGCCCTGTTCACCGGCTTGATCAGGAAACGTCGGGGGTGCTGGCCGTAGCCAAAAACGCCTACGTACACCAGCAAATTTCCGAAGAAATGCAGACGAGCGGTCTGAAAAAAGAGTATGTCGCTTTAGTGCACGGTATTCTTGCACATGACGAAGGGACGGTCGATGCGCCGATCGATCGCGATCCACTGTCTCCGCACCTTCGCATTGTGACCGAAACGGGGTACCCGTCGGTAACGCACTATCGCGTGGAGCGCCGTTTTCGGCATGCAACATGGGTCAGGCTTTGGCTGGAGACGGGCCGCACCCATCAAATCCGCGTTCATATGAAGCATCTGGGCCATCCGCTTTTTGGGGACAAGCTGTATGGATGGGAAGCCGAGGGCGGGGCTTCGTCCCCGTCTGCCGCGATCGACCGTCATGCGCTTCATGCCGTTACGCTCGGGTTAACTCATCCGATATCCCGTCAATGGATGGAATTTCACGCACCGCTGCCGCCGGACCTGCAGCGGCTCCTGGAGAGGTTGGAATCTGACGAATAATGGAATAAGTCCCAAAACCGCCGCACATCGAAAGAACCGGCGGTTTTTTGGCATGCTTCAGAGCTACTGCAGCCTACCCAGATACTCTTTCATTGCCATTTGCAATTGATTCATAGCCGTAGAAGACGGGACGAATAATCTGCCTGTTAACCCGCCGCCGGTTTGGCCTACCAAATAGTTCACCGGATAAGGGATAACCTCCACCTGCCGGTCCTTAAAAAGCTTGACCGACCTTGACATATGAAAAGCCGAGGTGATGAGTACAGGGCGGGTCAGTCCATGCTGATCCAGAAGAATTTTGGAGTTGCTGGCATTTTCCTGCGTCGTCCGGCTTTGATCATCCAGCAGGATGTCCTGCTCAGGAACGCCCAGCGCGATCAGCTTGCGTTTTGCAAGCTGACCTTCGTTAGGGGTATCGGCGTAAACCTGCCCTCCGGAGACGAGAATCGGCAGCGGGTGCCGGCCGTAAAGCTCCGCAGCCGATACGGTCCGATGCAAAGTATAGCCCGTCAGATGTCCTGTGCCGTCGACGTCCGGAGTCCCGGCGACGGCTCCTCCGGTGAGCACGACGTAGGCGTCTCCTTCAATGAATGCGGGTGGGGCATAGCGATCCTCCAGCGACTGAAGGGCCGCTTCGCCGATTAGCGGGATCGATGACAGGTACAGTAGAAAGCCAAGTATGAATGGAGGCAGCCACGATTTGCGGCCGACGCGATAATACAGCCATAACGCGGCAAGCCATAACAAAACCACAAAGATTCCGGGCGGAATGAGCAGGCTGTAAACCAGCTTTATAAAATAAATCATGACGGCATATCTCCTCTTGCCATTTCGGATGACGGCTGAACCGCCGAGCAGGGTATGGGTGTTGATTTCCTGAAGGGCTACGGTATTCTTTTCCATTATCCGTATTGCGTCGTCCTTTTTCAACTAAAGGCTTGAAATCGCAGATTTGCAGGGGATATGCCATCATCGGTATAATGAAAAGTATGAAAATATAACCCATGGGACGAGGATGAGCAGATGAGCAGCAAGCCAAAGTTAACCGTATATCAATATCCGCAATGCGGTACATGCCGCAACGCTTTGAAGTGGTTGAAGGAGCAAGGGTGGGAGGTTGAAGCCGTTCACATCGTAGAGCAGCCGCCGACGATATCGCAATTGCAGGAAATGATTCCATTAAGCGGTCTTGAGATCAAGAAGTGGTTTAACGTATCGGGTGAGGTCTACAAAGCATTGCAGTTGAAAGACAAGCTTCCTTCTATGAGCGATGAGGAGAAGATCGCTCTGCTGGCGTCCAACGGCAAGCTGATCAAGCGCCCGGTGGTGACCGACGGTTCCAAAGTAACGGTCGGATTCAAACCGGAAACGTATGACGACGTGTGGGGGAGCGCGAAAGCCTAAAAGGAGTGTGATCGGGGATTGCAGCCCAAACGAAAAACAAACAAGAGTAATTGGTTTTGGTATATTGGGGCCGCGGCGGCGTTCCTTCTGAGCAAAGGAAAAGGCTTGCTTTCCCTGCTTAAATTGGGTAAAGCGGGCGGAGCGGTGATCTCTATGCTCGTCTCTGTTGGAGCCTATGCCATTATCTACCCATGGGGCTTTGCCGTCGGCGTGGTACTGCTTCTTCTGATCCACGAGCTCGGTCATGTATGGGCCGCCAAACGCAAAGGCTTGCCGGTGACCGCCCCTGTATTTATACCTTTTCTCGGCGCACTGATCAATATGAAGAGGCATCCGAGAGATGCGGTGACGGAGGCTTATGTAGCCATAGGCGGTCCGGTGGTCGGGACGATCGGCGCCGTTGCGATGTTCGGAGCTGCGTACGCGTGGGATCATCCGCTGCTTTATACTTTGGCCTATGTAGGCTTTTTCTTAAATCTGATCAATTTGCTGCCGATTCATCCGCTGGACGGAGGACGGATCGCCACGGCCGTTACACGTTGGCTGTGGCTGGTTGGTCTGATCGGCGGACTGGTCATTATCGTATACTTGCGTTCCATCTTATTTTTTATCATCTGGGCGATGTTCGCCTATGACCTTTACAAAAAATATGTCAAAAACCGCCATCAAGGCGAGGAGCGCGTAGTGACGGCGAGCTTTTCCATCCCGGCAGAGCCGTTGATCGCTCAGGGATACATCATTCCCGGAACGGAGCATAAAAGGGAGCTTCCATTCATTACTTATTCCAATCTGGAGGATGGGCAGCAGTACGTAAAAGTGCTGTGGGACGGCCTTGACTTTCAAGGCACGGTGCCGATGATGAGCCAAGGAATCATCCAGAGGGCATACGTCACGCGGCTGGAGCATCTTCAGAAGGAAGACGGCCTGCATCTGATGATCCACTGCCGGATTGATTACACTCATTACGAAAATGACAAGTATTACGAAGTGCCCAGCGCTTATCGTTGGAAATTCGGTATCGCATATGTGCTGCTTGCCGCGTTTCTGATCGCCATGATGACGCTCGTGCATCGGGTATCCGGCTTGGCGGTTTAAAGGCTATTCGTTTATTCAAGGTGCTATGTTCAAGATCCATTCTTATATAAAAGAGGTTTTGTCGGATGAAACAACTGGAATCCAAACGTTTGGCCGAACTGGGTTCGGCTATTTTTTCTGAGGTGGCGCAATGGAAAAAGGAGGTGGCAGACCGCGGCGTCGATGTGATCGATCTGGGCATCGGAAGTCCCGACCGTCCGCCTTCGGCAAGGGTGATGCAGGCGCTTGCGGATGCTGTGGCAGACCCCAAGCTTTATGGGTACCCGACATCGGAAGGAAGCCTCGAATTCAGGCGAAAGGTCGCACAATGGTATAAACACCGCTTTAACGTGACGCTGGATCCGGAAAGCGAGATCGTTACCCTTATGGGCTCGCAGGACGGTCTCGCGCATCTTGCCATGGCGGTGACCGATCCGGGAGATATCGTAATGGTTCCCGATCCGGGTTACCCCATCTATGGAGCGAGCTTGGTTTTGGCCGGCGTACAGCCTTATTTCATGCCGCTTCGTGAGGAGAACGGCTTTCTGCCCAAGCTGGAGGATATTCCCGAGGAAACGGCAAGGCAGGCCAAATTTATGCTTTTGAACTATCCGAGCAATCCTATATCCGCTGTTGCGACACTTCCGTTCTTTGAACAGCTTGTCGATTATGCCAAGAAGCATGAACTGCTGATCGTGCATGATCTGGCTTATTCCGAAATGGCTTTTGACGGATTTAGACCTCCCAGCATTCTGGAAATTGAGGGTGCGAAGGACGTAGCCGTGGAGTTCCATTCCCTGTCCAAAAGCTTTAATATGGCCGGATGCCGCATTGCATTCATGGTCGGTCAGCCTGATGCGGTGCGCGCTTTGCGCGTGTTGAAATCGAACATTGATTACGGTGTGTTTTTGGCGGTGCAAAAAGCAGGTATTGCCGCAATGGAGGAGGATATGAGCCCGGACAGCCGTCCTGTTGCCGGAGTGTACGAGAGACGGAGAGATATCGTTATTGACGGCCTGCGCGAGGCCGGCTGGGATATTCCCAAACCGAAGGCGACCATGTTCATCTGGGCGCGGATTCCGGCCGGCTGGAGCTCCCGGCAAATTTCCCGGGAAATCCTGTATTCGGCCAGTGTTGCGGTCATTCCAGGGGATGCGTTCGGAAAAGAAGGCGAGGGTTATGTACGCATAGCCTTGGTTCAAGAGGAGGAAAGGCTTAGAGAGGCCGTTCGCCGAATCGGACAATTTTTAAAAGCAAAAGGCTTGGCTTAGACGAGGATAATCAACAACCGTCATAAAACCATAAGCTGCATAGCGATGCGGCTTATGGTTTTTTTTGTACTAAGAGATACGAGGCGTGGGAGCTGTGAGCGGAAATCAGCCAAACGATCAGGTATGAAACCGGCAATCTATTTTAAGCCAAAACTCATACTAGAGCGACAATCTCAAAGTATTGGATAAATAAGGAGAAAAAAATAGATGTAAAACCAATTTTACCCAAAGTGTTTCAAGAAAATGAACATAATTCAGTTAAAGTGGAATTTATTTCATTATTATTGCTATTGACAACTTTATATGTGTTAGTATAAACATTAGATTTCATTAATTTAACACAAAAAGTAGAACTTTTAACGTTGACAGATAAAAGTTAATGAAATAATATTATATTTGTAAACCAAATGAAATCGCTATCTTAGTGGTTTGAAAGCGTAATATATTGCATTGTAGTAAAAATACGCTTGATATGATTATTTTTGGAGGTGATTGGTTCTTAATCCAATGAAAGAAAGCGGATTCATCTCTTTTTCTATAACTACTAGTGTGGATTGATTGTCAAGGAGGTTTCAAACATGAAATTGGGTTATCAAACCAATACCTGGGGTGGTGTCGTAGGTCATCCTGCCGGCGTAACCTCAGTAAAGGATCTTTATTATTTAGCGTATGGGTCAACAGAGCAAGCTTTAAAGGATATTGCTGAAGCGGGGTATAAAGGGTTCGAGATTTTTGACGGAAACCTGATGCAGTATGAACATTGCCCTGAGGACTTCATGCAATTGCTTAAGCGTTATGATTTGACCTTAATCGGTGTATATACCGGAGCGAATTTCATTTATAAAGATATTCAGGAAGACGAGTTTTACAAAATTGAAAAGGTTGCCAAATTGGCCTCTGAATTGGGCGCTGAGCATCTGGTTCTCGGCGGAGGAGCTGTACGGGCTGCAGGTGTTTTGGAAGCGGATTATTCGGAGCTTGCAAAATCGCTGGATAAGGCCTCAGCTATTGCAGCCAAATACAACCTGATTCCAAGCTATCATCCTCACTTGGGTACGATTGTGGAAAAACCGGAGCAGCTGGACCGGATCATGGAGCTTACCTCCATTCATTTGTGCCCGGATACGGCGCATATTGAAGCTGGCGGTGGAGACCCGGTAGACGTTGTGAAGAAATACGCAAACCGGATCAAGTACATTCACTTTAAAGACTACGGCTCCGGTGCCTTTTTACCGCTAGGGGAAGGTGGTCAAGATTTCAAAGAAATGGTTTCGATTTTGCGTGAAAATGGCTATGAAGGCTGGATTACGGTAGAGCTGGACAGCTATGAGGATCCGCTGCAAGGCGCCAAAATCAGCAAAAAATACATTGAAGAGCATTTGAATATCAAATAATCATTATTATTAGGGGGGCTTGTATCCATGAAGAAAATGGTTTCGACATTAGCTGTTTCTTTTTTGGCCTTTAGTTTAGTATTGGCAGGCTGCGGCAGTAATAACAGCGGAAACGGAGGCTCTGCTTCCGGTAATACGGATAAGCCTGCTTCAACCCCTGCACCTGTCGTGCAAACAGGTCCTGTGACGATTAACCAACAGCTTCCGGATAAAGAAATTCTGAGTAAAGGTCCCAACGGAGAAAGCGCTGTATCCGCCAAAACGCTGAAGCTGACAGAGGAAGAAGTTGCGAAAATTAAAGAAGGAAAATACAAGGCGGCCCTTGCCATGCACTATGCAGGCAACGACTGGTCAACAGCGCAAATCAAAGGACTTCAAGATACCTTTGCCAGATTGGGCATAGAAGTCATTGCGACGACAGACGCCAACTTCAAAGCCGAAAAGCAAGTGTCCGATATTGAGACTATTTTGTCCAAAAAACCAAATATTATGGTCAGTATTCCGGTTGATCCGGTATCCACTGCCGCGGCCTACAAAAAAGCTGCAGCTGAAGGCGTAAAGCTGGTCTTTATGGATAACAAGCCCAACGGTTTGGAACACAAAAAGGATTATGTGAGTGTGGTATCCGCCGATAACTACGGCAACGGTGTCGAAGCGGCCGATGTGATGGCGAAAGCGATCGGTGAAAAAGGAGATATCGGGGTTATTTTCCACGATGCTGACTTCTTCGTAACCAAGCAAAGAACAGACGCATTTGAAAAAACGATCAAAGAGAAGTATCCGAACATCAACATCGTTGAGCGTGGAGGAATCGCAGGTCCGAACGATGGAGAGAAAGTCGCATCCGCGATGCTGACTAAGCATCCGAATCTTAAAGGTATTTTTGTTGTATGGGATGTGCCTGCTGAAGGTGCTCTTGCTGCTGCCCGTGCCGCAGGTAGAAACGATTTGGCGATCACCACGATCGATTTGGGTACCAACGTTGCGCTTAATATTGCACAAGGCGGTATGATTAAAGGTTTGGGTGCGCAATTGCCATACGATCAAGGCGTTGCTGAAGCCATCTTGGCAGCTTATGCTCTGCTTGGCAAAGAAACACCTCCTTATGTAGCGGTTCCGGCTCTTCAAGTAACCAAAGAAAATATCCTTGATTCCTGGAAAACGGTTTATCAAACCGACGCACCAAGCTCCATTCAAAAAGCTGCAGGCAAGTAATATTTTCATTCATTAAAGCAAAAAAACCGTAAGCTGTATCCGGTTCCAATAGGAGCCGGGTACAGCCGGGGATTTCCATTAACAACTATGATCTACTATAGATAAAGGGAGAGAATACAATGCGTAAATTAAATGTTGCAATGATCGGCGGAGGTTTCATGGGGAAGGCACACTCGATGGCTTATGCGGGAATGCCAATGTTTTTCTGGCCTGCACCTGCTATTCCTCATCGTAAAACGGTTGTAGATGTTACGGAAGAGCTGGCCAAAACAGCTGCTGACCGCTATGGCTTCGAATCCTACGCTATGGACTGGAGACGCGTCGTTGAGGATCCGGAGATCGATTTTATCGATATTGTAACACCGAACGATTCGCATGCCGAGATTGCTATTGCTGCAGCCAAAGCAGGAAAACATATCATTTGCGAAAAACCGCTTGCACGCACGGCAGAAGAAGCAAAAAGAATGCTGGATGCGGTTAATGAGAGCAAAGTCAAGCATATGGTTGCTTTCAATTACCGCCGCACACCTGCAGTGGCACTTGCGAAAAAATATATTGAAGAGGGCGCTATCGGTAAAATTTTGAATTTCCGCGGCACTTATCTGCAGGATTGGTCGGCGGACCCGAATTCCCCGCTATCCTGGAGATTCCGTAAAAATATTGCAGGTTCCGGTGCGCTTGGCGATATTGGAACCCACGTTATCGATTTTGCCCGCTATTTGGTCGGGGAAATCAGCGAGGTTATGGGTGTGGCCAACACCTTTATTAAAGAACGTCCCGTTCAGTCCGGTGCATTAGATAAACTGGGTACGGTAAAGGCAGCCGGCGACGTGAAGAAAGAAGCCGTAGACGTGGACGACGAAATCAGCACATTGCTTCGTTTTGAGAACGGCGCGGTAGGCAGCATCGAGGCGACCCGCAACGCATGGGGCCGAAACAATTTCTTGACCTTTGAAATTCATGGCGAAACCGGTTCGATTTGCTTTAACTATGAGCGTCGTGATGAGTTGCAGGTTTGCTTCTCCAACGATCCGGACGACAGACGCGGCTTCAGAACGATCTACACAGGACCTGCTCATCCGTATGGTGAAGCATTGTGGCCGATTCCGGCCCTTGGCATCGGTTATACCGAAACCAAAATTATTGAAGCTTACGACTTTGTTTCCTCAATTGTGAACGATACGGAGGTTTCTCCGAATTTCAATGACGGTTACCGGATCGCTGTGATCAGCGATGCCATCATTGAATCCGCAAACGAAGGTAAATGGGTTAAAACAATCTAATGCCAAAGCTGTAAAAAAAGTGATTTCTAACGGGGATCCAATTCCCCGTTAGGATCATTGCAAAGGGGAAGTTCTTATGGAAAGACCCATTTTGGAAATGAGCCAAATCTCCAAATCGTTTAACGGGATTCAGGTTCTCCATCAGGTTCATTTTGAATTGAAAAAGGGAGAAGTTCATGCTCTGATGGGCGGTAACGGGGCAGGAAAATCAACATTGATGAAAATTTTGACAGGCGTCTATGAATTGGATGCCGGACAAATTCATATAGACGGTTCCGAGGTTCAAATCAAAACGACCAATGATGCCGAAAAACATGGCGTTTCGATGATATTCCAGGAGTTTAGCCTGATTCCTACCTTAACCGTAGCCCAAAATATATTTCTTGGAAGAGAGCCTAAAACCAAGCTTGGATTTATTGACGATCAAAAATGCCTCCAGATGACAAAGCAGCTGCTTGATGAATTGAATGTCGATATTAAACCGAATGCTATGGTTGCGGACCTGGGTGTGGGATACTGGCAAATGACCGAAATTGCCAAAGCGTTATCCAAGGAAACGAAAATTTTGATTATGGATGAACCTACTTCGTCGTTGACTAAGCGGGAAACCGAAGTGTTGTTTGAGTTTATTGAACGCTTGAAACAAAAAGGGATTTCCATTATCTATATTTCGCACCGAATGGAAGAAATTTTTCAAATCTGTGACCGGATTACGATTATGGGCGACGGGCGGCATATCATCACGGAAGAAATAAGCCGGTTGGACATGGACAGCGTAATCGGCCACATTGCCGGTAAAAACTTGGAGAGGTTTGAATGGAAAGAACGTAAAAATGCAAGAAGTGAAAAAGTCGTTCTTCAAGTGAAAAATTTGGAAACAAGCAACCGGGTGAACGGTGTCGATTTTGAATTAAAGCACGGTGAAGTATTGGGCATTGCCGGCTTGATGGGCAGCGGACGAACGGAAACGATGCGGGCGTTGTTTGGGATTGATCCGGTCACCGGGGGCGAAATATATATTAATGGCCAAAAAACCGTAATCCGGACACCGAGAGACGCTATCCGCAACGGGCTTGCTTTAATACCGGAGGACCGGAGGGTTCAGGGGCTGGTCCTGGATCATCAGGTGAAGGATAACATTCTTCTGCCTTCCCTTTCGAAAATAACGAATGTTCTGGTCAACGATAAAAAAGGAAATCAAATTTCCGAGGAATGGGTTAAAAAATTAAGCATCAAAACGGATTCGATTTACAAGACCTCGCGGCTGCTATCCGGCGGAAATCAGCAGAAAATCGTTTTTGCCAAATGGCTGGCCAATTCCCCGGATATTATCATGCTCGACGAACCGACCATCGGGATCGACATCCGGGCCAAAATCGAGATTATCGATATGGTTCGCGAGCTGGCGGATGAAGGAAAAAGCATTCTGCTTGTTTCTTCCGAAATGACGGAGCTTTTGGCTGTGAGTGATCGGATACTCGTTTTTCATGAAGGAAAAGTAGTAAAGCAATTTATGCGCGAGGAAATTACTTCGGAGGAGGATTTGCAGCATGCAATCCAAGGCTTCTAATGGATCAGGTGCATTATCGTCGATACTACAGTTTAATTGGAGGCAGTACATCGTATATCTCGCTTTTATCGGCGTCTTGATTTACTTCTCCATCACGTTAAGCGACGATGGATTTTTGACAACGAACAATCTTCTCAATATTATTCGCCAAACGGCCATCATTTCCATTATGGGTGTGGCCATGACCTTTGTCATCAGTACGGCGGAAATCGATCTTTCGGTTGGTTCTATTGCGGCTCTGTCCTCTTTGACTTCTGCCATGGCTTTAGAATCCGGTTTTGGCATTGTTGGAGCGATTATCGCGGGCGTCGGTACGGGCTGCCTCATCGGTTTGATTAACGGATTGCTGGTGACTAAAGTCGTTATTCCTTCTTTCCTTGTTACGCTCGGTATGATGGGCGTGACCAAAGGGCTTGCGATGTGGGTCACCAATACGGCGCCGGTACCGATTACAAACGAAACTTTTGTGTACATCTTCGGTTCCGGCGATATCGGAAATATACCGGTTTTGTTGTTTTGGACTGTAGCAGCTGTAGTGATTGGTCATATTTTATTGCGCAAAACCGCATTTGGGAGAAGAACATTGGCCGTTGGGGGCAATCAAAGCGCAGCAAGATTTTCCGGGGTCAATGTAGCCAAAACCAAACTGTATGTTCTTATCGGTTCGGGGATGATGGCAGGACTTGCCGGCATGCTGTATGCAGGACGGATGCATTCCGGACGCTATACGTTCGGAGAGGGAGATGAATTGTCTGTCATTGCAGCCGTGATCTTGGGAGGAACGAGTTTGTTTGGCGGAGTCGGTACCGTCATCGGTACGGTCATCGGTTCATTGATGATTGGAACGATCAATAACGGGTTAATCATTATGGGACTGGATGTCAGCCAGCAAATGATTGTAAAAGGACTTATTATTATATTAGCTGTGGCGTTCGGTAAAAAAGCGATCGCCAAGTGATAGGGATGAGTTAACTATGAGAAAATTAAAAGCTGCAATTCTTGGAGCCGGATTTATCGGCAAGGCTCATATTGAAGCGGTCAGACGGCTTGGATTCGTCGAAGTTGCCGCCATCGCTCAAAATGGGGAACAAAAAGCGATTGAAGCCGCTCGGGAGTTAAACATACCCAAAGCATACGGCAATATTATGGATTTGCTGGAAGATCAAGACATCGATGTCATTCATAATTGTACGCCTAACTATTTGCACTATGAGATGAATAAGCAAATCTTACTGCACGGGAAGCATTTGCTTTCGGAGAAGCCATTGACTTTGACGAGTGCAGAAGCCAAGGAACTGTATGAGATGGCCCAGGAGAAAAACTTGGTTACCGGTATCAACTTCAATTACCGGCAGTTCCCGATGGTTCAGCATTTGCGAAGCATGGTTCGGGACAATGATCTAGGAGCGATCCGGATCGTTCGCGGTAGTTATTTGCAGGATTGGTTAATGTACGATACAGATTATAACTGGAGACTTGAACCGGAGTATGGCGGTCCAACGCGAGCGCTGGGAGATATCGGTTCCCACTTGTTTGATTTGGCGCAATATGTGACTGGCATGAGGATTAAGGAAGTGATGGCGGATACGTCCACTGTCATTCCCGAGCGTTACAAACAGCCGGAGGGGAAGCTTACTTTTCAAGAGGGCGAAAAAACGAATGCCGAGCTAGTCAGCATAAAAACGGAGGATTATTCTTCCGTATTGGTCAAATTCGAAAATGGGGCAAGAGGTGTATTTACGGTATCGCAAGTATCTCCAGGCAGCAAGAATGCGTTGGAGCTTCACCTGGACGGTTCGTCGGCATCCGGATCATGGTACCAGGAGGAGCCCTTCAAGCTGAAGGTAGGATATCGGGGTAAACCGAATGAATGGGTTCTGAGAGATCCGGCTCTTGTGAAAAAGGAGGCCTCCGCCTTCCTTCACTATCCGGGTGGACATGAAGAAGGATGGCCTGAAAGCCTCAAAAATATGATGGAAAATTTTTATGCGGCAGTAAGAGATAGAACGCCTCTGTCCGATTCTGTAGCCTCCTTCAAGGACGGGTACCAAGGTATGCTTCTAATCGACGCCGTTATGAGAAGTGCCAAAAGCAGAACTTGGGAACAGGTAGAGAGAGTATAAGACGTAAATATGGGAAAGATCGGCCTATTGATTCTTCAATAGGCTGTTTTCATAGTCAGTAGAATACAGAAAGTGGTGAAAATTAAATTGCTTTCCATGACAGCAAATGTGCTTCAGATTATTAGAAGAGCCAAGGAGCCAATGTCCAAAACGGATATTGCCGCTGAATCCGGACTATCCCTATCCTCGGTTTCCGACCATGTGGAACGCTTATTAAATGAAAAATTAATTGAAGTATCCAATATAGGCCATTCCAGCGGCGGCAGAAAGCCAAGACTGTACACGATAAACAAAAACGCCGGGCATATTATTTCCATCGAATTAGGGACAGCGAGTGTACGCGTCGCCATTTGCGATTTTGATTGCAATATTTTATTTTCTGAACGTGCGTCGGTCGATCTCAACGGAGGTCCCGAACAAGTATTAACCCATATTTATCACATCGTCAATCAACTGTTGTCCAACAACAGCGTGGATAAGCATTCGGTAAAAGGGATTGGAATCGGAATCCCCGGGCCTGTGGAGTTTGCTTCGGGACGGCCTATTTCACCACCGATTATGCCTGGGTGGGATAATTACCCGATCAGGGAATTTTGGGCAAAGTATTTTGAGTGTCCCTGTTATGTCGATAATGACGTCAACATTATGGCGTTAGGGGAGTATGCTAAGGGCTTGAATTTTGAAGTAGATAACATGATCTATATCAAAATCGGTACCGGAATCGGGGCGGGAGTTGTTTATGAAGGCAAGCTGTACCGGGGTTCCAGCGGAAGTGCGGGGGATATCGGTCATTTTGATGTAGGCAGCGATGTTTTGTGCTGGTGCGGGAATATCGGGTGCTTAGAGGCGCTGGCAGGCGGTAAAGCCATTTCTTCTAAAGCCAAGCATTTGGCGTTGGAGGGGAAAAGTCAATATTTATTCGATGCTTTAAAAGAAAATGGAGAAATCGGTCTTGGAGACATCAGCAAAGGAATTGAAAGATTTGATCCCGTGTCCGTCGAGCTGGTGCGCGAAAGCGGCGCTTTATTAGGGCGGGTCATTGCCTCTCTTGTTAACTATTCGAATCCCTCATTAATTTCCATCGGTGGAAGAGTATCTGAATTCGGCGATATATTATTAGCTTCTATCAAGCAAAGCGTTTATCAAAGATCGCTTCCACTCGCCACTCGAAATCTGCTCATCAACAAATCGATTTTGGGGAAAAAAGCGGGTTTGATCGGCGGAGCTTTTATGACCATAGATCAATTAATCTTAAATGGTACGAATGATCAAGCAGCTTCCTTTCATGATTTAAAGCAACAACAGAAGGTCACCAACCGGAGCAGATAGTGGACCTCAATATCCCTCTGTATTTACGAAATAAGGTGGATGGTGATAGTATAGATAAAATAAAACGACATCTACCGGAGAGTGAAATCGTGCAACCAGCTAATAAAACGTTGATTATTGACGGTATGGCCTTGCTGTTTAGGGCCTTCTATGCCACTTCTTATAGTGGCTACATAAGAAAAACGACCGCAGGGATTCCGACCAATGCCATTTATGGGTTCGTTCAGTATTTATTCGATGCGATAAAAGAATTTCATCCGACTCATATCATTTGCTGCTGGGATATGGGAAGCAAAACGTTCAGGACTGAATTGTTTGATCAATATAAATCCAATCGGATCGCCCCGCCGGAAGAGCTCATTCCGCAATTTGACCTGGTAAAAGACGTTGTCGCTTCATTGGGAATTCCGAATTTTGGAATTGAGAGTTATGAAGCGGATGATTGCATCGGTACCCTGGCCTTTCTTTTGAGCTCTGAAACGGAAATTATCATTTTGACGGGTGACCATGATATGCTTCAATTATTATCGGACCAAATTTCTGTGGCGATCATGAAAAAAGGCAGGGCGAATTACTGCCTGTATACTCCTCAAATGTTATGGGAAGAAAAACAGATTACTCCTGAACAGATGATAGATTTAAAAGGGTTTATGGGAGATACCAGCGATAATTACCCTGGTGTCCGCGGTATCGGCGAGAAAACGGCTCTGAAGCTTATAAGGGAGTTTTCCTCCGTTGAAGAGGTTCTTCTTAACTTAGATAAGTTGTCCCCGACAATCAGAAAAAAAATTGAGGCCGATCGAGACATGCTGATTCTTTCCAAAACACTGGCCACTATTAAAAAGGATACTCCGGTGATTTGCCATTTGAACGATTGTGTGCTTCGTATGAATAGAGAGACGGCTGAAAAGATATTTATGGAACTTGAATTCGAAGGCTTATTAAAATTAATTGGCTAATTGAATTATGTACTTTTTCTGGTGTAAGATAGGTGTTAAATGGAAAAGGGGAGAATGAAATGATTAAATTGGGTTTGGATCTATCCGAGATTGAGGCAATTTTGCAAAACGGCATTCAGGATGAGCAAGCAAGAACCGCCATAGCTAGCGCCATTGCGGCAAATAATGAGGCCATTGCGAAGCAAGTATTAGCGTTAGTCTCCAACGATCTTATGAATCTTTTTAAGCAAATGGGTATGAAATAAAGATTCATTTTTACTAAAGCACCAATGCGGTGCTTTTTTATTTTGAGACGAACCCAAAATATTGATACAATAAGATTACATCTTGCAAAAGAGGAATCTGAGCGGAGGAACGGCATATGGATGAAGGGAAAAATCTTCAGGAAGTGTTTGACGGCATGGCTAAGCATTATAAAGAAAAGACGATGAATGCTACTCAAATCGTAACCACACTGCTTGCTATGAAGCTAGCGAACATCATAACGGACAAAACGATGAAAAAAATTACGGAAGATATTATACGACCTGAAGAAATTCAAAAGGCAATATACGAAACATTATCATTTGCAAAAAAAGATAAAAAAACGATGCGGGGACTCATCGATTTGGCAAAAAAGCATTACGGCTAAATATAGTGAACAGGTCGATCGGTCAATCCGGTTCGGTTGTAAACAAAAGACTTTTCATTCTACTATGGATGATGAGTTCATTTCTTGGAGGTGCGTTATGGTACCGCAGAGAGTGAGCCTAATTACGATTGGAGCAATAAACTTACCTCTGCTCAGGACTTTTTATAGACACTTGGGTTGGGAAGAGACCCGTATCAGTTCTGAGGAATATGCTGTTTTTAAGACGGCAGGTGTACTTCTTTCATTATTTCCGGTTGATGAATTAGCAAAAGAAGCTCAAATCGAAATCTCTAGGTCAACCGATGGTTTTCGGGCAGGTGTAACGCTTGCTATTAATGTTGACAGGCGAGAGGACGTAGATCTAACGATTGAAGCTATACGAAAAGCAGGAGCGAAAATTCGCCACGTCCTTCATCGGCTCCTGGTGCCTAGGCATCCTCCGTGTGTAGGTGAAGTGGTCTGGAAAGGCCGGCCAAAGAAGGTAACAGCCCTGTAGCTGAAAGGCTGCGAAAGCCCTAGACGGATCCCGAGTACCGCGAGACACGTGAAACCTCGTGGGAATCCGGCAGGACCATCTGCCAAGGCTAAATACTCCCTGGTGACCGATAGTGAAGCAGTACCGTGAGGGAAAGGTGAAAAG
>NZ_JBVASZ010000043.1:0-26817 GCF_057814255.1 Paenibacillus sp. F024 | reverse complement strand
AAATCAGATTATCCTTACTGCTTGCGGAGGTCCACATTGTTCATCCCGCCCTAGTAATGTTCTTACTCAGCAGTATTGACAATCAACCTATTAAGCAGACCTCAGCAACGAACTATAGCGAAGAAGCGAAAATTAGGACTCGCCCGGATTAGCCGGACGGCTTCATTAATAGACTAGAAGAGAAATGACGATGAGCACAAAAAGACCCGACCACTTTTACAGCATGGAACGGATCGGATCTTGGACTGGACGGGCTATTTGCTGCTGGAGCGGCGATAGACGGAGAAGCGGTCAATGACGTAACCCATGATGGTCCATGATAAAATCGTGAGGAAGTAGAGAAGCAGGGGATTCACGTCCGTATAAGTGAAGATCGGGTAAAACCAAGCCGGAATGCTAAGGGAATAAAACATCAAATAAATCGGATCGTATTCGTGTCCGATATAATGGATCAGGCAGAGCGCCGCACCGATCATCGTAAGGATAAGGGTATATTTATATCGCATATGAAAATCTCCTTTTGAGTTGTTGATCAGCATAAACAGTGGATCCCCGCCGCCTCACGGCGGTTGGGGAAGGAGGGGCTACCCCCGGAATACTTTTTTCCACTTTCGATTGTGGTTGGTCGTTTCGGGGAAGCGATCCCCTTTGCTTAATGTGATGATTTTGGGATTGTTAATTCCCATATGGAAGGCATTTTCGCCAACCTCCATATACTCGCCGTCGTTTGGCGCACTATCGCCCGGACGGAATTGTGTCCATTCACCCATGGCGGGTCACCTCCTATGATTGGTGTATTGTTATATTTTCCACAATACGACTTCACCATAAGGGTTAATAATTACCAGCCTGTCCTTTTGAAGACAAACAATGCGCGCAGTATAATTGTTTGTCTTGCTTTGGCATTGTATTTTTGCTATAGTATTATGGTGCGAGTTTAGGAAAACATTCTCGCTCCTTGCTTCTGACGGTACAAGCCGATTCAGGGGCCTTTAGTCCAAAAGGAGGTGGCAACATGCGCAAATACGAAGTGATGTACATCATCCGTCCTGATCTCGAACAAGAAGCGGTTCAGGCTACGGTGGAGAAGTTCCAAAACATCATCAACAACGGTGGCGAAATTACGAAGCACGACCTGATGGGTAAGCGCCGTCTTGCGTATGAGATCAACAAGCATCGTGACGGTCATTATGTGTTGGTTCAATTCAACGCGAATAATGAAGTGATCAGCGAGCTTGACCGTGTAATGAAGATTTCCGACGAAATCATTCGTTACCTGATCGTGAAAGACGTAGCTTAAGGCAGAAGTGCCGTAATTGAGTTTGTTGACAACGGACGACGTTAAATCGTACGTTGCAACGGATCCGGGAGGGAAATGCGGATGTTGAATCGTGTGATTCTGATCGGAAGACTGACACGTGACCCCGAACTGCGCTATACGCCCGCAGGTGTGGCTGTAACCCAGTTTACACTTGCAGTAGACCGACCTTTCTCAAGTAATCAAGGCCAAAGAGAAGCGGATTTTATTCCGGTCGTAACTTGGCGCCAACTCGCGGAGACTTGTGCGAATTATCTTCGCAAAGGTCGTTTGGCAGCAGTGGAAGGCCGTATTCAGGTGCGTAACTATGACAACAATGAAGGACGCCGCGTTTACGTGACGGAGGTCATTGCGGACAATGTACGTTTCTTGGAATCGGCTAACAGCGGCAATCGCGATGAGGGTATGGGAATGGGTGCTAGCGGCGGCGATGGAGGCGGCAACCGTGGAGGTTACGGCGGAGGACGCAGCCAACAACAGGATCCTTTCCAGGATGACGGTAAACCGATTGATATCTCTG
The DNA here is from genome assembly GCF_057814255.1 of Paenibacillus sp. F024. NCBI lineage: Bacteria > Bacillati > Bacillota > Bacilli > Caryophanales > Paenibacillaceae > Paenibacillus > Paenibacillus sp. F024. The sequence goes on along the minus strand of NZ_JBVASZ010000043.1, from coordinate 24,979 downwards.
ATGATGATTTGCCGTTTTAAGAAACTTGAAACGGTAGGAAAACTCACGTAGAAAGGATGGAGAAAACATGGCATTCGAAAAAAGAGAACGCTCTGAAGACCGCGGCGAGCGCGGCGAAAGAAAGTTCAGCGGCCGTGGCAAAAAAGGCGGCAAGCGCCGTAAGGTTTGTTACTTCACCGTAAACAAAATCAAGCATATTGATTATAAAGATATTGAAACGCTGAAGAAGTTTATCAGCGAGCGCGGGAAGATTCTTCCTCGCCGTGTAACAGGTACTTCCGCTAAGTATCAGCGTGCATTGACGATCGCAATTAAGCGTGCCCGTCAAATCGCTCTGCTGCCTTATACAACGGAGTAAGATGATTTCAATAAGACAACCGGGTTATCCCGGTTGTCTTTTTATTTTGTATGTTATAACGAAAAATGCATGCCCAAAAAGCTGAAGACGATCGTCTTCCGGCGAGCGGTGAATCATTTTTCTTCCCGGGGCATATCATGATATGATGGAATGGTGAGAATTGCAGGGTCTTATAGAGAGAGAAAGGAAGGGAATAACGTTGAACATCGCTTTTTTCTTGGTGCCCAAGGATGACGTCATTTATTTATCTCCTCATTCCACCATACGCCAAGCGCTTGAACGAATGGAATATCACCGATATTCGGCCGTTCCTCTTATTGATGAGAATGGAAAATATGTCGGAACCATTACCGAAGGGGATTTATTATGGAAGCTCAAGCGTTCTCCTGAAATCGGATTTGAAAATGCCCATAAAGTGCAGCTCAAAGAAGTCTCTCAGCATATGGTGATTAAACCGGTCCGGATCGATCAGCAGATGGCAGACTTGATTACGCTGGCCACCAACCAAAACTATGTTCCTGTGATCGACGATAATGAAGTATTCATCGGTATCATCCGTAGAAGGGAAATTATTGATTATTGCTTTAAGCTGTGGCAGTCCGAACAAAGGGTCTAAAAGTGTGTTATAATTAACTAAAGCACCAAGGTAAGGAGAGAATAAGCTTGTCTAATATGGATAGAGACGTTGATTTGGCCAAACGGGCCAAAATTATCGAATGGCTGAAAACGGAGCTTGTGGATCAAATGGCACACCTGCTTAAAGGCATTTGGGAAGGCAGTCATCACAAAATCGTTGACGGTTTGGCAAGTCTGATTGCCTGCTGTTATATTCTCGGCCGTCGACTTGGCATCTCTCTGCGCAATTTGGACGAAGCGGTTCTGGACAAAATGAAGAAGCATCGCGAGGAAGGACATCAATTGGAAGAATGGTACGGAGATATTTCCGCTTTGGAAGATCATTTGCGTAAGAGGTGAAAGGCTTGGATGAACCACAGAAAAAGCGAATGTTCGGTTGGAGCATCGCTTATATTGTTTTGCTCTTAGCGATTTTTTTACCCCCGCTAAGTTTAATTACGGCAGCACTGTTGATGGTGCCTCTGCTGGTCATGTATGTGAAGCTGGATAATAAGAGGTTCTTGGCGCATTACGCGATCTGCCTGGCCGTTGTTTATTTAGTCACATCGCTGCTTCTGGCCGGTTGGCTTGGAGCGCTGCTAGTGTCGATATCGCTGTTCTTTTTGCCTCCGGTTATCCAGATGGGCAACTTGTATAAGAAAGGCGCCGCGGCACGGTCTGTCCTTACGGTAGGAGCGGTTACGCTCCTTGCACAGCTGCTGCTTACGCTTATCGTGACGCAGATGTTTGGTCTCAATCCGGTAGGCAAATTAAAGCAGTTTATGATGGATAGCGTGAAGACGCTTCCTGCGGAGCTGCAAAGTATGATGGGTGTCGATCCCGATACTTTGGTTCATATGATGGTACTGATGCTGCCGCTGTACATGATCGGGTTTTCACTTTTTTATGCGGTGGTATCCCATTTTCTGGCCCGCAAGGTGCTCGTCCGCTCGGGTGAATCCATTCCCGCCTTTAAGCCGATCAAGGATTGGATGCTCTCGAAATCGTTCGTTTGGTTTTATTTGATCGCACTGATCATGGAAATGTTTGTAGGTGATAACACGAGATCGATGTCTTATACGTTGCTCTTGAATTTACTGCCGCTGCTGACGTTCCTGTTTTCCATTCAGGCGATTTCTTTCTTGTTCTATGTGGCGCATGTAAAGCAGTGGAACAGGACATTACCGATAGTTGGAATTCTGCTGCTGCTGTTTTTCCCGCCGGTGTCGTTTTTGTTCAGCCTGCTTGGAGTATTTGATGTGGCGTTTCCAATCCGTGATCGTATTATGACTCGCAAGTGACTTTATAGGGATTAGGAGCGAATGAAATGCCAAAGTTCCTGTTGAAGCGATGGCATGGGATGCATATCGTATGGATTTTTGCCTTACTGACCGCGTTGACCTTCATTTTATTTTTGTACCAATGGGTCATTGCTCTCATTGCCTTGTTTTTGTGCTGCATTCTCGGGTATTACACACTGAAGGCGGAGCAGGCGTTCCGTAAGGACTTAAACCATTATGTGGCCACGTTGACGCATCGGGTCAAGCGGACAGGAAGCGATGTCCTTCATGGGCTGCCGTTTGGCATTGTGCTATACAACGAGGAAAAAATCATCGAGTGGCACAATCCTTTCGTAGCTCAAATGATGGGTGAGGATTCATTGATTGGAGAATCGTTGCTTGAGCTGTTTCCGGCACTTAAGAACCGCAAGGAAAAAGAGCTGAAGCTCGAAATCGCCATGGATAACAACATCTACGAAATGCAGATCAATCCGGAAGAACGACTGCTTTATTTGACCGATATTACACAGCTCAAATCGCTTCAGCTCCGTTATGACGAGGAAAAGCTGGCTCTGGGCATTGTCATGCTGGACAACCTGGATGAAGCGACTCAGGGGCTTGACGACCAAACGCGAAGCATTATGATGGCTAAAGTCACCGGTGAAATCACGGAATGGGCGCAAAAGCATAACGTCTATCTCCGCCGGACGGCGTCGGACCGGTACCTTGTACTGATGGACCAAAGAGGGCTAAAGGCGCTGGAGCAATCGCGTTTTGAGATTTTGGACGACGTTCGGGATATTACGATCGAACACAAGCTGCCGCTGACGCTAAGCATAGGCATCGCTTCAGGAACTTCGTCCATCACCGAGCTTGGACATTGGGCTCAGACGAGCTTGGATATGGCACTGGGCCGGGGCGGCGATCAGGCGGCGGTGAAGCTTGGCGAACGCTTGTCGTTCTATGGAGGACGTTCCAATGCGCTGGAGAAGCGGACACGCGTCAGAGCCCGGGTGATTTCCCATGCGCTACGCGACCTGATCAAGGATTCCGATAAGGTCATCGTCATGGGACATAAATATCCGGATATGGACGCGATTGGAGCGGCCATCGGCGTATTGAAGATGGCGCATATAAGTAACAAGGAAGGCTATATTGTGCTCGAGGGAGTCAATCCTTCCATTGAGAAGCTGATGGAGACCATCTATGAGGACGAAACGCTCAACCGCTGGTTTATTACTCCGGAGCAGGCACTGCAGATTACGAATTCACGTTCCCTGGCTGTCGTAGTCGATACGCATCGGGCAGTGATGACACCGGAGCCGCGGCTATTGCAATTGACTACGCGAAAGGTGGTCGTAGACCATCACCGGAGGAGCGAGGATTTTATTCATGACGCCACATTGGTTTATATGGAGCCGTATGCGTCGTCCACATGCGAGCTGGTGACGGAGCTGCTCCAATATTTCCATGAACGGCTGACCATGGGCGCTCTTGATGCTACGGCGCTGTTGGCAGGGATTGTCGTCGATACCAAGAGCTTCAGCCTCCGTACAGGGGCCCGGACGTTCGAAGCGGCTTCCTTCCTGCGGCGCAACGGCGCGGATTCTTCGATGATTCAACAGCTGTTGAAGGAAGATTTGGAATACTACATTCAAAAGGCCGAGGTTATCAAGAACGCCGTTGTCATCTATGACCATATTGCATTGGCGGTCAATGAGCCGGGACGTAAATATTCACAGTTGCTCATTGCCCAAGTTGCTGATACATTGTTAACTATGACGGGAATTATGGCCTCGTTTGTGATCAGCGAACGCCCGGACGGGCTGATCGGAATCAGCGCAAGATCGCTTGGACAGATGAATGTTCAGCTGGTTATGGAGCGAATGGGCGGCGGCGGCCATTTAACGAATGCGGCAACGCAGATTGAAGGCACGGTGGCGGAAGCCACGCAGCGGCTCAAGCAAGTGTTAAGTGAGATACATGCAGAGGAGGGGCTGTTCGAATGAAAGTCATATTGTTGAAAGATGTAAAGGGCCAAGGAAAAAAAGGGGAAGTCAAAGAAGTTTCCGAGGGTTATGCCAATAATTTTTTGTTTAAGCAAAACCTGGCCGCACCGGCTACCGATGGGTCGATGAAGGTGCTGGAGCAGCAGAAGAAAGCGGAGGAACGCAGGAAAGCACAGGAGAAGGCCGATGCACAGGAGCTGGGCCGGAAGCTGGGAGAGCTGTCGGTGCAGCTGAAAGCCAAATCCGGTGCGGACGGACGTTTGTTCGGCGCCGTTTCAAACAAGCAGGTAGCCGAAGCGTTGGATAAGCAAGGGATTAAGCTGGATAAGCGGAAGATTGTCATGGATGAGCCGATCCGCACATTGGGCGTGACGGAGGTTGCCGTCAAGCTGCATCCGGAAGTCACAGCGAAACTGAAAGTGCATGTAGTGGAAGAATAAAAAAGCGGATTCGGCAATGAATAACGGACATGAATGTCCGTTATTTGCCTTGTTGTCCATAATGTGAAGCTTGAAGATCAGGAGGAGAACAGGTGAACGAGAATTTGTTTATGGATCGCATTCCTCCACAAAACATAGAAGCCGAACAGGCCGTACTCGGCGCTATTTTGCTTGACGGAGACGCGCTGATTACCGCAATGGAGCGGGTGACCAGCGACGACTTCTATCGTGGAGCGCACCAGCGGATCTATGAAGCCATGATCGAGATTGCCGAGGGGAATGAACCCGTCGATCTCATTACGCTTACGGCACGGCTGCAGGATAAGAAGCAGCTGGAGGAGGTCGGCGGCATCAGCTATCTGTCGGAGCTAGCCAATGCAGTGCCTACGGCGGCTAACGTTGACTACTATGCTCAGATCGTAGAAGAGAAGTCGATGCTGAGGCGCCTGATCCGGGCGGCTACACAGATTGTTACGAACGGGTATTCCGGTGAAGATGAAGTGGGAACGCTGCTCAGCGATGCGGAGCAGCGTATCATGGAGATTTCACAGGCTCGTTCCGGCTCCGGCTTCATCGCCATCAAGGATGTGCTGATGGAGGTCTTCGACAAGGTGGAGTTCCTCTTTAACCAGAAGGGGAGTACGACGGGCATTCGCTCCGGTTTTACGGATTTGGACAAGATGACCTCGGGCTTTCAGCGGTCGGACCTGATTATTGTTGCGGCCCGTCCTTCTGTAGGGAAGACGGCGTTCGCTTTGAATATAGCGCAGAATGTCGGGGTACGGGAGAATGAGACGGTGGCCATTTTCAGTTTGGAGATGGGTGCCGCACAGCTTGTGCAGCGTATGATTTGTGCGGAGGCTAACGTCGATGCGGGACGGATGCGTACGGGTTTCCTGGAGCCGGACGATTGGGAGAAGCTGACGATGGCCATCGGCTCGCTGTCGGAGGCTAATATCTTTATCGACGATTCCCCGTCCGTTACCGTAGCGGATATTCGCGCGAAGTGCCGCCGCTTGAAGAAGGAGAAGGGTCTTGGCATGATCCTGATCGATTATCTTCAGCTCATCCACGGACGCGGCAAAGGCGATAACCGTCAGCAGGAGGTCTCGGAGATTTCCCGTACATTGAAACAGATTGCGCGTGAGCTGGACGTGCCGGTCATCGCTCTGTCGCAGCTGAGCCGGGGAGTGGAGCAGCGGCAGGACAAGCGGCCGATGATGTCTGACCTGCGGGAATCGGGATCGATCGAGCAGGATGCCGATATTGTGGCGTTCCTGTATCGTGATGATTATTACGATAAAGAGTCGGAGAAAAAAAATATCATTGAGATTATTATTGCCAAGCAGCGGAATGGTCCTGTCGGGACGGTAGAGCTTGCCTTTTTGAAAAATTACAACAAATTCGTAAACCTGGACCGAACTCATCAGGAGCTGGCGATGGCACGCTAAGGTACGCGCCACTGTTGCACGGGGAACATTTTTAATGAGATGAAAACGTAATGTGAATATGCGGACTACAGAGGGGCATAGGGAAGGGAATGCCGCTGTAGTCCTTCTACATATGAATAATTTCCGAACAATGGGCAAAGGGCTATGCATATTGTTCGTTTTTATTGACTTTGCTGAATGGTACTGCTAAACTAATCAATGGTGTATTGTGCCTTTAAGGCAAATAACAGGTGGTTTCCACCTCACGGGGGTAAGCGAATATGTCAACGGTAGTAGTTGTCGGAACCCAATGGGGAGACGAAGGAAAAGGAAAGATTACCGACTTTCTTGCGGAGTCTGCAGAAGTTGTTGCTCGTTATCAGGGAGGCAATAACGCAGGTCATACGATTCTTATTAATGATAAAAAGTATAAGCTTACAATGGTTCCATCGGGCATTTTTTATTCGGATAAAATATGCGTCATCGGAAACGGCATGGTCATCAATCCGGGCGCGCTGCTCGAGGAAATTCAATATATTCATGACAACGGCTTTACGACCAACAATCTTCGTATCAGCGACCGTGCCCATGTGATTATGCCGTATCATCTTCTGTTGGACGGTTTAGAGGAAGAACGCAAAGGCGACAGCAAAATCGGGACAACCCGAAAGGGAATCGGCCCTTGCTATATGGATAAAGCAGCCCGTAACGGGATCCGCATTGCCGATTTGATGGATGCGGAGGAGTTTGAACGCAAGGTTCGCCAAATGGTGAAGGAGAAAAATGTATTGATCGAGCAGGTATACGGCTCCAAAGGGCTGGATGCCGATTCGATCATTAAGGAATATCTCGGCTATGCAGAGCAAATCCGTCCTTACGTTACCGATACGTCGGTCGTACTGAACGATTTGATCGACGCAGGCAAGAAGGTGCTTTTCGAAGGCGCACAGGGGGTTATGCTCGATATTGACCAAGGAACGTATCCTTATGTCACCTCTTCGAATCCTTCAGCGGGCGGTGTCTGCATCGGCTCCGGCGTAGGGCCTTCCAAAATTCAACAAATTATCGGCGTAGCCAAATCGTACACCACGCGCGTTGGAGACGGCCCTTTCCCAACCGAGCAGCAAAATGAAACGGGAGATTGGATTCGTGAGCGCGGCAATGAATACGGTACAGTTACCGGAAGACCACGCCGCGTCGGTTGGTTCGATAGCGTTGTTGTTCGCCATGCCCGCCGGGTAAGCGGAATTACCGGCCTATCCTTGAACTCGCTTGATGTTCTGTCCGGACTGGATAAGGTGAAGATCTGCACAGCCTACAAATACCGCGGTGAAGTCATCGAGCATTATCCGGCCAGCTTGAAGGTGTTGGCTGAATGCGAGGCCGTGTATGAGGAGCTTCCGGGCTGGAAAGAGGATCTGTCCAATGTTCGCAAGCTCGAAGATTTGCCGGAGAACGCAAGACGGTATGTTGAGCGGGTGTCTGAATTGACGGGCATTCCGATTGCGATTTTCTCCGTTGGGCGCAACCGTGAGCAAACCAACCTGGTGAAGCCGATCTACTGAGTTGAATCTGACCTTATAAGACCATGGCCCTGTTCTCCCGATGATGGAGAGCGGGGCTTTTTTGCATAGGAAAGAACCGCCCGATTGATTTCCCGGAAATAGGTCAATACTGGAATTATGGACAACAGTGACATGATGGGAGTTGGGCATAGAAATGAAATGGATGAACTGGATGCTGAAGCTGGGCGTCAGCGCGGCGGTCACTTCTTTATGCTGCGTAGTGATGACCTTTCTCGCCGTAAATGCTTATGTGGATGTACTGTTAGACCAATATCAGATTCAACGTCCCGGAAATCACAAAATCGGGTGGAATCAGTTTGTGAACCGCTTTACCGCGCAGCTGGGTTTGGGGACGGGTGAAGCGGCAGAGGCGAAGCCTAAGGATTTAGCTGTTTCCGCTCATCCGGGCTCCCCATCCTCATCGGCTTCTACTTCAACCGGATCCAAAGATGCAAGCTATGACGGTGCGGTAGGCCAAGACCGCGAGGACCCTTATCGGGTTCCCGAGGATGCAGTGGCCGTATGGAGCCAGCAATCCGGACAAGAAGCGCTGCCGGAGGAAGACAGAAAAATCGTGGTTTCAAGTGAACAGTTTGCCCAAAAGAAGGAGCAGCTGTCTGAGGAGAACAAAACGAAAATTTTCTCACTTCTGGTCTCTCGCGTATCGCAAGAGGAAATGCAGAGGATTTCCGTCATTTTGGAAGACGGAATTACAGCAGCGGAGCTCAAGGAGCTCGAGGAGCTGCTTCAGAGAAAGCTGAAGCCAGAGGAGTATAAACAGCTGCAAGCCTTCATCGGAGCGCCTTGAGCCCCGGTTCCCGGCATCTTATGCGCGGTGAGAAACATGGGATAACAAAAAACTGACCTCATGCTCGTTTAAGGTCAGTTTTTTTCGTTCTCGCAAGCATCAATATTCCCCGCCATAGCTGCGGATGGTATCCTCCGCCTGCCGCCGCCGCGACGATTCCACGACAGCCTGCAGGATGAAAGGGGCTTCAATCGTAATGCCGGTCTCTCCCATGCTCGTTACCGCAGGCAGCCTGCCTTCCGCATTCAGAGCAGGCGAATCCTGCTTGAGAAGGATGACGCCCTGCTTTAAAAGCGCTTGAGCCGCTTTCTCCATATCCAGCGGGTTACGAAACGAAGCCGTGATATTTTCCATAGTTTTACTTCACACTCCTGTCAGAATTTTTTCTGAAAACGAGCGATGACCTGCACTTTGGTTGAAATAAATAGACGGGGTATGGTAAATTTATAGAGGAGTTTGGGCACTTTGGTTATTGTCCCTATTTTTAGGTGTTTTTATGTGCTAGGAGTCTCAGTAAAACAGCAGTTCCGTGTGATTTAGCGGATGCCTATCCAATGCGGCAAAAAACGGCTTAAAAGGAGAAGAAGATGACAGTTTTCAAGATAATGGATCAATTCAAGAGCCTGATAAAAAAGCTTCGGCATCAACAGGCTGAGAATGGGTCCGAGAGCTTGGCTGAGGGCTTAAGGGTAGAACCGGTGACAAAGGATCAAGAAGCAAACGCAGCATCCATTCCATTTAAACAACGCATCATTAAACATAAACGATTGATCATGAAATCTGCCGCCGCATTAAGTTTAATTGCCGCCGTCGTCTGGAGCGGAAACCAGTATGTACTGGCGAACATGAAGGATTATTACCACGTGTACGCCGATGGAGATTCCATCGGGACCGTATCCGATCCGGCGATGGTTGAACAGTTTAAGCAGGAAAAGCGGGAGCAGATGACCAAAAGCGATACGAACATCCGGATGGTCGTAAAGGAGCCTAGGCTCGAATTTACCCCGGAACGGGTTTTTGGGACAAAGGCAGAGGATGAAGCTGTTCTGAAGCAATTGGAACGTTATTTTTCGGCTTATCCAGTCGGGGTTCAATTGTTGGTGGACGGCAAGCCGGTAGGTATTGTGAAGGACGAAGCGACGGCCAAAAAAGTGCTGGAGCAGCTAAAAGCGAATGTGATCGCTTCCCTGCAGCAGAAGAAAGAACCGGGGAAAGTCGGCATATTATCCGCATCATCGAACAACGACGCTCCGGCAGCATCGGAGCTGGAGAAAGCGGATTTCGTTCAGAATGTAGAAATGAAAGAATTGGAAATCAAGCCGGACCAGCTCATGAAGCCGGATGAGCTTCTGAATAAGCTGGCGACAGGCAGTGCGCAGCCTACCAAATATACGGTTGTAGACGGCGACTGCGTATCGTGTATCGCCAAGAAGCTGAATGTTCCGAAGCAGGTGATTTACCAGAATAACCCCTGGATTTACAATGACATGATCAAAGTAGGGGAACAGCTGGATCTTACCGTGCTGAGGCCGACACTGTCCGTAAGGACCGTTGAGAAGGTCGTGGAGAATCAGGAGATCCAATACGAGACGGAATATAAGCAAGACGATAATATGCGGGTCGGAGAGACGCAGGTGCTTACCGAAGGAAAGAACGGCATGAAGAAAGTGACCCTGCAGCTGACCAAGGTCAACGGACTGATGGAAGAAGAGAGCGTGCTAAGCGAAGAAATCGTTCAGCAGCCGGTCAAGGCCGTCGTGAAAAGAGGTACCAAGGTCGTATTGGGTGAAGGTACAGGCAAGTTTGCATGGCCGGTCGTTTCGGCTACGATCACCAGTACGTTCGGCAAGCGCTGGGGCGCATTCCATAAAGGGATTGACCTTACGGGCAACCGCAGTATTCTCGCATCCGATAACGGTAAGGTTGAATTTGCAGGTGTGAAGGACGGTTACGGCAATATTATTATTATTAATCATATGAATGGGTATCGTACGGTGTATGCACACCTGAGCAAGATTGAGACAAGCAGCGGTAAAATTGTGGAGAAAGGCGAAAAAATTGGAACAATGGGCAGTACCGGGGACTCTACAGGGGTACATCTGCACTTTGAAATTTTGCTTGACCAATCGCCGCAAAATCCGCTTAAATATTTAAATCGTTAAGATGGCAAGCATCACATTAATCAAGAGGCATGGAGAAAGCAGGGCGGCAGGCCCGGGCTCTCCATGTCTCTTTTTGCTTCGAGTTGTGGTAAAATAAATGAATAGCTTCCCATGAACAGCTGTTAGTCTTTGACAGGCGGTGAAGGAACGAATGGCGAAAATACTTGTTGTAGACGATGAACAACCGATTGCGGATATATTGAAGTTTAACTTGGAAAAAGAAGGCCATGACGTCATCTGCGCTTATGACGGCGGAGCGGCGGTGGACTTGGCTTATTCCGAAGAGCCGGATTTGATTCTGCTGGATTTGATGCTGCCGGTAAAGGACGGTATGGATGTGTGCCGGGAGGTAAGAGCCAAGCTGAACACTCCGATCATCATGCTGACGGCTAAGGATAATGAGATTGACAAGGTTCTGGGTCTTGAGCTTGGGGCAGACGATTATGTGACGAAGCCGTTTGGAACACGCGAGCTGCTTGCCCGGGTCAAAGCACACCTGAGGAGACAGACCAAGACGGCACCGGCGTCCGCGTCTCCGGAGGAGGAGCAGCCCCGGCAGGGCCTGCGCATCCTCAGCTTATTTATCGATACCGATATGTATGTCGTTTATAAGGACGGCGTACCGCTTGATCTCACGCATAGGGAGTTCGAGCTCGTACAGTATATGGCCAAAAACAGCGGCAAGGTGATGACGCGTGAGCATCTGCTGCAGGCGGTGTGGGGCTTCGAGTATTTTGGGGATGTACGTACGGTTGACGTGACCATCCGCCGGCTCAGAGAGAAGCTGGAGGACGATCCGAGCCGTCCGGAATATATCATTACCCGGCGGGGGCTTGGCTACATGATGCGCAATCCGAAAACAAGCGCCGGCAGCTACTAGGCAGGGGCGATACCGATGCAGAAGAAAGGCATCCGTTTTTTTCAATCGATTCAAGCCAAGCTGATTATTATTTATGTTCTGCTGATTTTGATCGCGATGCAGCTCATCGGCGTGTATTTTATCCGCACGCTGGAAGGCTCACTCAAAAATGAATTTATGGATAACCGCAACAAGCAGGCGCAGCTGCTTGCGCAGTACGCAGAGACGTATTTGAGCGAAAGCCAAGATAATAAAAATACGGAAGCCTTGAAAAGGTCGTATGCCGACTTAAATGAATTCGTCAACCGCTTGTTTGTAATCAGCAATGCGGAAATCCAGGTGATTGATGCGGGCGGCGTGGTTCTTACCACCTCGTTGGCCAGCAACCAATCGGTGGTCGGCAATAAAAATACGCAAACCGAGGTCACAAGGGCGCTGCAGGGCATTAAGGATAACCAGCGCATGTTTACGGATATTGACGGAGTCCGCAAGGTGGTTATCGCCAAACCGATCGGCTCCGGAGCAAGGGTACTCGGGGCGGTGTATATCATTGCTTCGATGGAAGAGGTATACGATACGATGAACCGGATCAACCGTTTCTTCATATCGGGAACACTCATTGCGCTTGCGTTGACGGCGCTTTTGGGAATCATCCTGTCGGCGACGATTACCAAACCGATCAAGGCGATTACAAGACAGGCTACGGCAGTGGCCGAAGGCCGGTTTGACTTCGACGAGCAGGTTCCGGTGATGGGACAAGACGAGATCGGCCAGCTTGGAACCACGTTTAATATTATGGTGGAGCGGCTGCGTGAAGCCCTGTCGCTGAATGAAGAGGAAAAAGAGAAGCTGGCTTCGATATTGTCCAATATGAACGATGGACTGATTGCGACCGATGATCATGGACGCGTGATTGTGATCAACCGGAGGGCTAAGCAAATATTGAATGTAAACGAGGATACGACGCTGGGCATGCATCTGGGCGAGCTGCTGAATCTGACCCCGGAGACCGTACACATGAAAGAAGATAACGGGAACCGGTTGATGATGCTGCAGCTGGTTCACGAGCCGGAGGAAGAGCCGGTGTTTGTGCGCGTGACGTTCACGACTATTTACAGTAAAGGAAAAGGCGCAGCCGGCACGATTGCCGTCCTGCAGGATGTTACCGAACAGGAGAAGCTGGAGCAGTCGCGCCGGGAGTTTGTGGCCAACGTATCTCATGAGCTCAGAACGCCGCTGACGACGATCAAAAGCTATCTGGAAGCATTGGAGGACGGAGCCGTCGAAGAACCGCAGCTGGCGGCCAAATTTGTAGGCGTGGCACGCAACGAGACCGAGCGGATGATTCGGCTTGTGACGGACCTGCTGCAGCTGTCCCGGCTCGATTCGAAGCAGGCGATTCTCAGCAAGGAAACGACGGATGTGGCTGAGATGCTGGAGGAAGTGGCGGACCGGTTTTCATTTCAGCTGGAGCAGCGCTCGATTACCATCGCTTTGGAAGTGGAGCCGGGTGTGGGCGAAATTATGCTTGATCGGGACCGCATAGACCAAGTGCTGGATAACCTCGTATCGAATGCCATTAAATATACGCCCGACGGAGGGCATATCCGGATTCATGCTGCAAGACTAATGCAGTCGGTGCTGGAAATCTCGGTGCAGGATAACGGGATCGGAATTCCCCGTAAAGATTTAAACCGGATCTTTGAGCGCTTTTACCGGGTGGATAAGGCACGTTCGCGCAGTATGGGAGGTACGGGTCTCGGTTTATCGATTGCCCGGGAAATAGTAAAAGCCCACGGCGGAACGATTCATTTGGACTCGGAGCTTGGCCAAGGGACGCGGGTCACGTTCACACTCACGTATCAACAAGAGGAGGCGACCGGATGATAGAGCAGCTGAAGACGGCGATACTGACCGTATTAATCATGACAAGTTTGCTGCAAAGCTACTTGCTTGCCTACAGCTATCCGAAATTTGATCCGCTTACGCCTCCGGATGAATACGTGAAAACCGATATGCTGGGAACTCAGACCTCCATGGAGGAGATGCTGTTCTCGGACCAGCTGGTACTGCATCTGGGGAATGGACAGCATACGGTGCTCTATCCGAATACGCAGCAGTATAACGATGTGTTGGATATTGTGAAGCAGCGTTTTATGGAAGGGTTCCGTAGGACGAATGCGCAGCAGCTGGGCCTGAACTGGGATGAAGTGGGCGGCAAGCAGCAGGGAGTGGAAATCCGCTTCCGTGACGGGCTGCCTATGAATGTGCTTCAGAGGGTCATGCAGCTTAAAGGGGATTTGATTAATGAGAGCGACCTGATTACGCGAATATGGATTTTTGCCATGGATGCCAATGAGGTTCGTACGATTCTATTTACCGATACGCCTAATACGTTGTATGAGGTGACGAGGGCGGATTTTACGGTGAAGGATATTGAACGTTTTGTCACCGTCCCCTCTAATTTCATCCCGTATCGAAAGGCGGCGGCAGGTGATTTTTATTTGCCGGCACAACCGCTCCCGATGACAGGGTATCAAATGGGCTTCACTTCATTTACAGTAGATCAATTGAAGCGGACCTTTTTTGTAGATCCGAGTGTAACACGGAATTTGACCGAGCGGGACGGCTCGGAGATCTATACCGACGGCAAGAGAGGCTTGCAGCTCAAAAATGAGCAGCACTGGATGACGTATTCCGATCCTGTAGCGCCGACGGACAGCCGATTGAATATTCTTGAAAATCTGCTTTCGGCGGTACAGTTTATCAACCAGCATGGCGGCTGGAACGGAACGTATGCGGTGCAAAAGGTGCCCCAGCAGCTGCTTTCGAACAATCAGGCCTTTGTTTTCCGTCAATATTATGGGTCGTATCCGATCATCAATACGGGCCATGAAAATATAGGATTTATGAAAATATCACTGCAAAAAGGGGTTGTCGCGAGCTATGAACGCTCAATTATGACGCCCGATTCGAAGGAGGTTACCCTCAAAGAAGCTCAGCTTTCCGGCGGTGAACCTCTTGAGCAGAAGCTTGCGCAGTTCACCGGCGGCAAGCAGGTGTATTCGGTATTTCCCGGCTACCGGCCTGTAGTAGGGGAACAGACGCTGGAGCTGGTGCCTGCATGGATAGTGGAGCTGCGTGATGGGACGTATGAGTTCTTAGAATAAGGGGGAACGACGGATGGATTGGGGCCGGGCCAAAACGATATTGATTATGTCTTTTTTGCTGCTCAATATAGTGTTGGGCATCCAGCTCTGGTCCAGCCGTGCCGATATTCTTGAGCTGGAGGCGAATCCGAGCGCAACGGCTGAAGAGCTGCAGCGGCTGGTGAAAAGCAAAAATATTCAGGTGCCTGCGGATATTCCCAAGGAGCTCCCCAGACTGAAAGAAATCGTGGTCAAGTTCGACGAAAACCTGACGCCGGAGGAGCGGATACCGCTAAGAACGCCTTTTAAGTTCGACCCTCTGATTAACAAGGCGTCTTTCAAAGATGTGCTCGGCCGGACCGGGATTGCGCATGTCGGGGCGTACCAGTTCGATCCGATGACAAGCCTGGGTGGAACCTATGTGTTCCACCAGCTGTACGGTTCGCTTCCGATGTTCGAGGTGCAGCTGGAGCTGATTGAGGAGAACGGGCAGGTGACTTTCTATCGGCAGGGTTATGTGGAGGTGCAGTCCGAAGATGACCAGAAGGAGCAAAAGGTCATTTCGCCTTATATTGCGCTTCGCAGCTTGATCGAGAACTATTTACCGACAGGCTCGGTTATTACCGGTGTGACACTGGGGTATCACGGACAGGTTTACAATTCGCAAACGATGTATATGGTGCCGTCTTGGCGGGTATCGCTCGCTAACGGGGATGTTTATTTTGTTCATGCGTTTAATGGTGCGGTGGAGGAGCCGCAGCAAAACAATAAGTAAGCGGTTGGGAGCTATGGGGATGGGAATGCGTTTTTGTATGCTGGGCAGCGGTTCTACGGGGAACGCCATGGTGGTGGCTGCCGACGAAGGCAAGGTGCTGATCGATGCGGGGCTAAGCGCCAAGAAGGTGGAGCAGCTTCTGAAGGAGCGGGGCATGTCGCCGCAGGAGCTGGATGCCATTCTGGTAACCCACGAGCATGCGGATCATATTAAGGGACTCGGGGCGATTGCGCGAAAGTATGATCTGCCGATTTATGCCAACGAAAAAACGTGGGAAGCGCTCGATAAGCAGATTGGCGAGATTGCCGAAGCGAACAAATGTGTCATGCAGACAGGAGAAATGCGCGAATTCGGCTCGCTGCAGGTGGAGTCCTACGGCATTTCGCACGATGCGGCGGAGCCCGTAGGCTACTGCTTTTACCATGAAGAAGAAAAGCTGAGCTTGGCTACCGACCTCGGCTATATGAGCTCCAAGGTGAAAGAAAAGATTCAAGATAGCGATGTGCTGATTCTGGAATCAAACCACGATATCGAGATGCTGCGAATGGGTCGGTATCCCTGGAATATTAAACGGCGCATTTTGAGCGATGTAGGGCATTTATCCAATGAAGCGGCAGGTACCGGACTGGTCGATGTCATGACGTCGAAGACCAAACGGGTATATCTTGCTCATCTGAGCCGGGACCACAATATGATGGATTTGGCCAGGCTGACCGTGAATAGTATGGTAGAGGAGCGACTTGCACCGGATGATCACCGGGCGAAGCTGATGGACACGTATCACGACCGCTCTACGGCTTGGGACCGGCTCAGCGAGGATTAGCCCCTCGTCATCTAATCATAAATTCGATCTGATGGAATCACTGCGGCATCCTGAATTTCCAAAGCCTGTGCTTTGGCCGAAATTTCTTCCGCGGTAAGCATTCCTTTCTCCATTAGCAGCTCGATCACTGCGCTGAGGAGGAGGGAGCTGCGGTAATGGTCTTCCTTCAGATCGGCCAATTTACCGATCCATGCAATTTCTTCGAGATGGGAATGAATGCGGCTGCTGGTCATCGTCGCTTAACCTCTCTTATTTTGGGAATGATTGACTCATGTTCTTATTCTAGTCTAGTGTGAAGGAAAACATTCCTATTTTTTTAGTTTCTCAGACTAAGAGTTTTTAAGGTACAATAAATGAAGTGGGAAATCAGGGATTCGGCTAGGATAGTCCGGGATTTGCTGTATCACATCGTTGGATGGAAAATGAGGGGGCGGCGGCATTGAGCTTGTTTGACGACGACGACTTTTATTCAACAAAGGTAACACGCAAGGTTTCCTTGCGTGATGCCGCGGGCCGTCTGCCCAAAGGGCGGCCCGGCTGGCTGCTCCCGGCTATCATTGGAGCGGCGGTGATGGCCGTGCTGTTTATTCTTTTTGGCGGCGGGTCGTCAAACGATCCGGTACAGCCTCAAGCATTAACTGCTTTTGCACCCGTCCCGGAGAAGGCGGAAGCGGGAGAAGAGAATGATCGGCAAATCAGCGATACGGTGGTAGGCGCGGCGGAGAGAGTATCTCCTGCCGTAGTCAGCATCCTGGGCACCCGCCAGGATGGGGAGAAGGAGCGCGGAGGTTCTATGGGGCTCGGTTCCGGCGTGATGTTTGAACGGGGCGGAGACAAAATACGCATTGTGACGAACAACCACGTGGTGGAAGGCTTCACCAAGCTGGATGTGGTGACCTTTACGGGCGAGAAGAGAGAGGCAGCCTTGGTCGGCAGCGATCAGATCACAGACTTGGCGGTGCTGGAGATCGACGGGAACGGGATTGAACAGGTGGCGGAGTTTGGCGATTCCGACGCGCTGCGCGCAGGGGAAACGGCCATCGCGGTAGGTAACCCGCTGGGTCTTGGCTATGCTCCGACCGTTACGAAGGGTATTATCAGCTGGCCGAAGCGGACGATCCCGGTATCTCTTGGCCGCGAAGGCGAGTTTGATTGGGAGATGGATGTTATTCAGACCGACGCTGCGATCAATCAAGGCAACAGCGGCGGCGCACTGGTTAATTTGTCCGGCAAGGTCGTTGGCATCAATACGATGAAGGTGGCCGATATGGGCGTAGAGGGTCTCGGGTTTGCCATTCCGATTAATCAGGCGAAGACGGTGATTCAGGCTCTGGTAACAGATCAAAAGGTAAAGCGGCCCTATATGGGGGTCGTCACCCAGGATCTCCAATCCTTCGCCGGTTTAGAGACCTTGGAGCTTCCATCGGAGATCAAGCGGGGCGTCATTGTACTGGAGGTCATTGGGCCGGCCAAGGAGGCTGGTCTCAAAAGCGGCGATGTGATCGTAGAGCTTGACGGGAACCCGGTGGATGGAACACTGGCTCTGCGCAAATACATTTACGGCAATAAACAGGTGGGCGATACGCTGAATGTCACCTTTTATCGGGGGGCTAAGAAGAGCACGTTGCCGCTGAAGCTGGAGGAATTGCAGAAGCGTTAAGCCAGAGCCGGGAAATTGGCTTGTTAGACCGGTATGCAATGGGGTAAACTAGAAGGCAATAACGTAATCATTTGTCTGAAAGCTATGATGGCTGGACAGGTTAGTGGGCAAAGAAAAAAGGGGTCTTACAATGTACGTGGTTTGTAAAGAGCATTTGGAGCTGGCGATTGACATGTTCGTGGACGAATATGAGGATGCGCCGGACATTGTCGATTTGGAGGAGGTCCATTTCAAGGACTGGACACCTCCGACGCACTGCGAACGCTGTTCCGCGCCGGGGCGGTTTTTGGTGGTATAACATGAAAGAGGAGGAGGGCTCGCTTAGGTTAAGCGGCCTTCTTTTTAATTTTGCATCCTAAGGAGAGCGAACTGCATTGAACATCCAAATTATTACCGTAGGCAAGCTCAAGGAATCGTACCTGGTGCAGGGTATTGCGGAATATGTAAAACGCCTTGGCCCTTATGCCAAGGTGCAGATCGTTGAGGTGCCTGACGAGAAGGCGCCGGAGTCCATGAGCGCCGCGGAGGAGGCGCAGGTAAAACAGCGCGAAGGCGAACGCATCCTCACGCAGCTGCGCAGCGATGCCCATGTCGTGGCGCTCGCCATCGACGGCCGGCCGCTCTCCAGCGAGGAGCTGGCGCGGCACGTGCAGGACCTGGCCACATACGGGCGCAGCAGCATCGCTTTTGTAATCGGCGGCTCGCTCGGCCTAGCCCCCGATGTGCTTGCCCGCGCCGACCTGAAGCTTTCGTTCGGTCGCATGACGCTGCCCCACCAGCTGATGCGTCTTGTGCTGGTGGAGCAGGTGTACAGGGCGTTTAAGATTATACGGCGGGAACCGTATCATAAATGACGGCGAAAAATGATTGTTGTAGTTCTTAAGTTGCTATACAATTGAAATATGTGGAAAGTTGGGATTTACCACTGAAGGGGAGTAAATAAGCAATATTGATGCTTATAATTTTTTCGAAAGAAGGTGTAAATACATGGCTTCAGACAATTCCATACTTTTAAACCGTGTGTTTACACGAAATACATTGCGTGAAATTGTAGAAAGTAATTACAGTGATGCATACGCTACCGCAATACGTAGATATATTTCTGACCCCTCAGGTAAGGATAACAGGCAACTCATAAGTGAAATATATTGCGTGCTTAAAAAAGAATATCGCAATGAGTATTTTTATAAAAATACTATTTTAAACAAATTGCTGCTCGGCATACACAAGCCCACAACAACGACAGCTTTAACGGAGGTTTCTATAGGAAAGTCTAAAGCTGATTTTGTTTTGATTAATGGACGTGCAGTTGTTTATGAAATTAAGACTGAGCTTGATAATCTTGATCGCCTTGAGTCACAAATTGCAAACTATTTCAAAGCGTTTACTCTTGTATCTATACTTGCATCTGAGGACCATGTCGATGCATTACTGAAGCGATTAGGTGACTCTCCAGTAGGAATATGTGTGTTAACTAAGAAGGGCACGATTCAGGAGAAGAAACAGCCTCAAGAATACCTCAATCAGTTAAACAAAGATATAATGTTTAAAATTCTTCGGAAACATGAGTATGAAAGTTTGATTGTAAAGCATTTCGGGACACTTCCTGATACATCCCAATTTGAGTACTACAGGGCTTGCAAGCAACTATTTTACCAAATTGATACGAGTGTTGCATATATGGATTTTGTAGCGACACTAAAAAAACGTGGGCAGATTGATGTGGAATCATATAAACAAATTCCATATGAATTAAAGTTTCTCGTCTATTTTTCCGAGTTTAAAACAAACGATTATAGAAGACTTAACTCATTTTTGCAACAAAAGGAGGTTAGTCCGTGTACTTCCCTTATCTGAGAGGTAGACAGTTTGAACTCATAGCCATAAGAGAGCTGCTTGAGAAATCATTACTGAGTAAAAATCTAATGCCAGTTGTTGAGCCAGTAAAATTATCTTCTGCCTTGATTAAAACTATGTCATTTTTTCAAGAAAAAAATCGTTCTTTGGGGCTAGTTCGAAACCCTCAAGTCGGAAGCATGATTAAAGATTTAGCTGATGAGAAATATGAAAAAGATAAGGGTCGGTTTTATGAAATACTTAAGATGTCGGATGTTCTATCATTTCTTTATGTTGATGCAAAATTTTCAGCACATCTTTCTGCCCTTGAGCGTCAAGGAATAAACAAGCAGGGGATTGCTACCATATGCATCAATCAGGATTCGATTCCCCATTTTGAAACTGCTTATGCTCCGGACTATCCACGATTCAACTTCATACGGGACGAAAGCAGATTTCGTAGACGAATGCCAAGAGAAAGAGTAATGTTTGAAGATCGTTTTCCTAAAAAAAGCCGCAACGTAGATTATTTAGATCCAGAGGATGAACACTTCTCATCGGATCACCTGTACTATGAGCAGGAAGGGTATTTGGGTTTTTCAGATTATTCGGTTGTTGGTAATGAATATTCAGAGTCTGGATTTGCTCCTTATGCGATTGCAATTCATGTCGTATATTTTGCGGCTGATCAGACTCTGCGAGTTCGGCATTTTGTATCCGATACTAATGATGACATCACAGACCCGGCAGGTAAATTTGCTGAGGCTTTGGAAAAGTTGGTCATTTGGAACCAAACTCAGCAACTTGATACATTCGGAGTTCGGGCTTTTGAAAATATGTACAAAAATCGTTCGTACCCCGGACTAGGAACAGTAAAGAAACTATCCATTATGCATCACTTGGAGCTTATGAGTCGGTATTTGGATGAGGTAAAGTAAATGAAATTTTGTAACCAATGCATTGTTGACGGAGAGTTAAAGCCCATTATCGAAGGTTTGGGACAATTCGAGAACTCTTGTCCAATCTGCGAAAAAAGAAAAGTTTTCATTTATGATACTAGCGTAGAAACAGAACAAACAGAATACTTCAAGCAACAATTCGAGCGATTACTAGATATTTATACACCAGAAGCTATGCTTCCTGGGGATTTTCCTGTCGAAGAGAAGAAACTGTTAGTCACAGAATTAACTGATCGTTGGCATATATTTAACAATAAGTTAACCTCGACAGACGTATATCGTATTATTCGGGCATTATACCCTGAGAAATACACCAGTATGCCAAATCTCTTCGATGCGCCAGTTGGTATTGCAGAACTTAATGATAAAGAACACCTCAGAAATCATTCCCTGCTTCGTTCGAATTCTTGGGATAAATTTGTAGAGTCTGTGAAACATCAGAATAGATTCCACACAAATCACATCGAACTAGAAATTCTCAATCGTTATTGTTCGTTCATTAGAAAAGTTTATAGAAAAGGGACTGTATTTTTTAGGGGACGTATATCCTCAGAGGATGGCTTCACAGTGGATGAAATGGGCGCTCCCCCATCGGACAAGGTTACAGCGGGTAGAGCAAATTCAGCTGGTATACGCTGCTTATACCTAGCAAATAATCTTGATACTACGATTCACGAGATACGAGCTGGTATCTTTGATTACGTTTCGGTAGGAAAGTTTGAATTAACACAGGATATTGTAGTTGTTGATCTCAAGGCGATTGATCACATCAGTCCGTTTATTGAAGGCTTTGATATAGTGGAGCATGCAATCAATAAAGAGCACCTGAAGCGAATTAACATGGAGATCGGACGTGCTTTGAGAAGAAGCGACAGTGTATTGGATTACATACCTACACAGTACATAGCGGACTTTATAAAAAGTATCTTGCATGAGGGAGTACCGGAGTACGCTGGCATTGAGTACAATAGTACAATTAATCTGACGGGGCAAAACCTAGCTATTTTTTACCCAGACCTTTTTGTATGCACTGGTGTTGAAGTGCATCATATTAAAAAATTAAAATATGAGATAGAAGAAATATAGACAGACAATTAGGCTCCACTCAGACCAGTCAGTTTAGCACCAACACGCATCACCAAGCCAACCCAAGGAGAACGTCCGTCCATTCGTTCTCCTTCACGCCACGCATGTTGCTCCATTGCCTCTCTTGCTACTTGTTGCGCATAGGCTTCACCAAGGCCGATTGATTCGTAATACTCCCGCGTCACATTCTCCATAAGCTCGATCACTACCGATAAAATACACCCATCCACCATAAACCTTTACATTTAAAGAAGTAGTGTACTTTAACAAGTGAGCGTCATACAAGCAGTTCGGGGCAATAAGTTATTTCTCCATGCACAACCCGTCATAAACTTTTACAATTTAAGGTGCCTAACTTTAACAGCTACTGCTCCATACAGGCAATGTGAGTGATGTGTTGTTTTCTACACACCTTCCCATAAAAAGAAAGCTCACCCTAATGGTTGTTAAGGTGAGCATTACCTTTATCCATACTGAGTAGACAAATCAATGGAGTAATGTTGCGGATGTTGATGGGTTAATTATCAAACATTTGAAATGACCTTGTTGTTTATAGAGAGGCGAAATCTCCCGCGGCACAATAGGGGGTATTTCGCCTTTTATATTGCAACAACCACAATTATTTTTCGCCGTTAGACCCGTTACGCTGAACCGTATCATAAGTAGGGCGAAACTTTCAATCCACTTCAAAAGAATATTTTGGTATAATTAGTAATAGAGTATGTTGGGGTTGGGAAAAATCGTTTATGAATAGACAATATTTAGCTTCGATCAGACAAAGGCGATTATCGAAGATGTAGATTTGGGGGATATTTACTATGAGAAGAATAACAGTAAAGGATATATACTCAGGGAAACCCGATGCCAAGGATGAAATAAACTTTGATGGCATATCTGGTTTTATTAAAACATTTATAGTACCCCAAAACATTGATTTACAATCATTATTATATGGCAACCATTGCTTTATTTCGGGCTATAAAGGAACTGGGAAAACTGCTTTATTATTCTACCTAGATAATTTAATTAGAGAAAGAGATAGCAGTGCTTGCTCATCATTTGTTTTCTTTAAAGAAGAATTTGCCGAATTAAAGAAGGAAGAATTTGAAAAATACTTAAAGAGAAACTTATCCTCAATAACAATTGATCAAGATACGCTTTTAAATAACTCCGAATTTGAATATATATGGAGATGGTTGTTATTAAAAAGAATAGTAGCAGATAATGAAGAATTTAACGGTGGTTTATTTGAAGATAATGAATACTGGAACAAATTCAAGAAATTAGTATCTACCATTAAAGGCCCACTAAACACCAAAAAAAGCGTGATACCAAATAGAATAAGAATTGGGATTCCATACCAAGATCCATCAGGAATGTCAATAGCACCTGAAATGGAAGTTGATCTCGGCAGAGATACGAAGGAAAATAATTATTCAAGTTTTGTAAAATTGATTGATGAAGCAGAGGATGCCCTATCAAGATTAACAAAAACAGATATTCCTTACCATATTTTTATTGACGAACTTGAAGCATATTACGGAGATCAAGAAGTCTTTAAAAGGGATTTATATTTAATTAGAGATTTGATTTTTACAATCAAAAGGTTTAATTCAGTTTTTTCTTCATCTAATATGAGCAATATAAAAATAATATGTTCTATTAGATCTGAAATTGTAAATGCAATTTCAAGATTTATTGTAACAAAAGAATTAAATAAAGTTACCTCTGGATTTGAGATACCTCTAAAATGGAACTATAATAATACCAATTCATTTAGTCATCCAATAATGCAAATTTTATTAAGAAGAATTGCATTAAGCGAGTCTGAAGATCAAGAGAAATATAGAAGTGATAAAGAGATTATTGCGCAATGGTTTCCTGAAAACATTCATGAAATTGATCCTACTAGTTATGTTCTTAATAATAGCTGGCACAAACCACGTGATATTGTAAGATTTATTATATCCGCACAAAACTGTATTAATAATGATAGTACATCTTTTTCACAAGCCGTTTTTACTAGTTTACACAAACAATATTCTATAGATAGTCTAGTTGAAATCCAAGAAGAAATGAGAGCTTTATATACATCAGAACAAATTGAAGACATAATTAATGTATTTACTGGATTCAAATCCATTTTATCTGTTAATCAATTAAGAGCAAGGATAGACAAGTTTTTTGTTAACAGTATCATGGATACTAATTTTAATTTTGTATTAAATGATTTGTATAGGTTGGGGTTTATAGGAAACTACTTGCCGGAATCTCAGATGTATAGATGGCAACATAAGGGGGATGATAGGCTAATAATCTCAGATCAATGGAAAATCATGATACATCAGGCTCTTCAAAGTGCTTTATCTGTTGGCAAAAAGCAAGATTACAGCATGAAGCGTTTTGAAGGACCGCAGATTGGTGACATAGTTTCTTTTAATGTTAAGAATATAAGCAAATCATTTGTTAATGGATTAATAAAATTTTATGGAAAATCGTATCCTGCATATATACATATTAGAAATATTGCGGATACTTATACTTCTAATTTAAGTGACGTTGTGACTGAAGGTGAGGAACTACAAGCAGTAATTATTGAGTATGATGAGAAATTTTCCAAATGGTCGTTAAGGAAAATTCCTGAAGGAGTACGGGACATCGGTTATAATGAATAGGTTCAAGTAGATACAGCAATCTTTCTTTAATTCGGGTTCCTTAATGCAGTGAGTTATTTTCCTTGCAGCTCTTAAAGGCGAACCCTATCACAAGTAACGGCGCTTCTTAAACCATTTATTGTAAGATCAGCCTTATAGGATATATCAAAAGCTTGTTTTTTTATACAAGAACGGTTTGTACATTGGTAAAAGCTCTCTAATTCGGAGGGCTTTTTGTTTTCGCCTTAGCGATTATACGGCGGGAACCATATCACAAATAGTAGTAGAGCGGAAAGTGGAGATAGTCGTAAACCAAAGGGACGTTGGCATCGAAGTAGGTATATAATAAACAAATAACCCCTAGAGGATTCTCTGGGGGTTATTTAGGGCTTGCTGAACGGGTCACATTTTACGGCATCACGGGCAAGCGGAATGCAAGGGTCGACCAGAGCCATTGCAAAAAAGGCAAAAAGAGAACCCGGAGTCTCTTTTCGAGGTTCATGACCAGCAG
>NZ_JBVASZ010000042.1:0-31329 GCF_057814255.1 Paenibacillus sp. F024 | reverse complement strand
GAAAGGGCTGAGAAGTTTGCTTTCTCGTTATTTAGAGCTTTGTTAACCTTTTGGAACCGCCGTATGCGGACCCGCATGTACGGTGGTGTGAGAGGTCGGGGGCTAGGCGCCCCCTCCTACTCGATTTTAAGGCATGTGGAGTTACATACGGAGGATGACCCATTGAAGCGGTAAGCTTGAAGTAAAAAGCTATGCGGGCTGTACAGTCCGAAGTCTGGTTTCTCAATGAGGTTGGTCTATTTATAGGAAGTTAGGGAGGGTTGCGGCATGAAAGGGAAATTGTCTGTGATCGGTTTCGGACCGGGCAGCTATGAGCATATGACGCAAAGAGCGAGAGATGCGATCCAGGAGTGCGACGTTGTGATCGGATACAACACGTACGTGGATCTGGTCCGCGGTTTGTTAAACGGGCAGCAGGTGGTGCGTACGGGGATGACCGAAGAGGTGAGCCGGGCGCAGGAGGCCGTTCGTCAAGCGGAGGCCGGGCATCGGGTGGCTGTCATCTCCAGCGGGGATGCCGGCGTATACGGCATGGCCGGACTGATCTATGAGGTGCTGATGGAAAAAGGCTGGCGGCGCGAGCAGGGCGTAGAGGTCGAGGTTATTCCCGGCATATCGGCGATCAACTCGACAGCTTCCTTGCTGGGGGCGCCTATCATGCACGATGCCTGCACCATTTCTTTGAGCGACCATTTGACGCCGTGGGACCTGATTATCAGGCGCGTGGAAGCGGCGGCACAGGCCGATTTTGTCATTGCGCTGTATAACCCGCGCAGCGGAAGACGAACAAGGCAAATCGTAGAAACGCAGCGGGTGCTGCTGAAGCATCGTTCGCCGGATACACCGGTGGGTATCGTTAAGAGTGCTTACCGCGAGCGAGAGGATATCGTCATTACGACGCTTGAGAAAATGCTGGACCACGACATCGGCATGCTGACGACAGTGATCATCGGCAACTCAACCACAGTGGTCTATGACGGGCTTATGGTAACACCGCGCGGGTATCAGCGCAAATATACGCTCGGATCGGACGTGCAGTCTCTGAAGCCGCATGAGAGGCTGAGGCAGGAGGCGGAGCCTTGGGCGCTGGAGGCACGGGCGGAGATCGATGGACCGCAGTCGGATGCTGAAGCGCAGGCAGAAGCCGAGAAGCCGGCATCGGCGTATGCGCTTGCCATGGAGGCTGTGCAGCTTGTCGATGCGCATCGTACCGGACTGGACCGGCCTGCTGCCGGCAGCCGGGACAAGGCCATATTCCGCCAGGAAGCCATCCTTGAATTTGCCGTGAGTCCCGGGCTCGCCGAGAAGCGGTTGAACGCCGCACAGCTTATGCTGCTTGCAGAGATTGTCGGTAAAGACGGGACGATGGAATACACGCCGCATCATCAAATGCTGGTGCGTCTTCGGACATCGGATCCTGATGCGGTGACCTCGCGATTAACGGAGGAGGGACTGCTGCTTGCTCCGATCGGCGATGTGGCGCAGCTGAAGGCCTGCGATTTCTGCAACATGGACAAGGCGGACTCCGTGCCGTATTTGGAGGAGCTTCATCGCCGTTTGGGCGGCATGAGCGTGCCGAAGGAGCTGAAAATCGGCTTCAACGGGTGCGGCATGGCATGCTACGGTGCAGTGAAGGAAGACATCGGAATTGTGTACCGAAAAGAAAAGTTCGACCTGTTTCTTGGAGGCAAGACGGTTGGAAGAAACGCTCACGCGGGTCAGCCTGTGGCCGAGGGAATCGAACCGGAGCAATTGGTGGAGACGGTAGAGAGGATTGTCTCCCGTTATGCCAGTGAAGGACACCCGAATGAACGGTTTCATAAATTTTTTGGCCGCGTGAAGGAGCTTGAAGGCTACCGCCATCAGGATCTGCCGGTCTTTCAGATTGAGAATGCGGTGTGCGGGGATTAACAAGACCGGTCAGGTCGTTATTAGAAGGGGGACGGAGTATGAATGCGGTATTGTTTGTAGGGCACGGCAGCCGGGATCCGGAAGGGAATGAGGAGGTACGGGCTTTTGTCGCTTCGGTAGCGGGAAGGCTTGGGCAGCCGATTGTAGAAACGTGCTTTTTGGAGTTTGAATCGCCTACGATCGCTCAAGGCATTCAGACCTGTGTAGACCGGGGAGCGACCCAGGTTGCGGTTGTGCCGATTACGCTGTTTGCTGCGGGGCATGCAAAGCTGCATATTCCGGCTGCTATAGATACGGCGAAGCTGAAGCATCCGGGGGTTCTGTTTGTTTACAGCCGGCCGATCGGCGTTCATGAGCTGGCGCTCGATATTTTGTCTTCACGCTTGGAAGAAGCGGGGGTCGATCTCGAAGAGAATGCGGAAGATACGGCGCTGCTTGTGATCGGACGGGGAAGCAGCGATGCGGATGCGAATAGCGATTTATATAAAATATCGAGGCTTCTGTGGGAGCGGCTGAAGGTAAAATGGGTGGAGACAGCCTTCATTGGCGTAACGGCTCCGCGCGCGGACGAGGGCGTGGAACGCTGCGTGAAGCTCGGCGCGAAACGGATTGTGATGCTTCCTTATTTCTTGTTTACGGGCGTGCTGATCAAACGCTTGGAGCAAATGAAGAGCGAGTTCGCCGGGAAGCATCCGGACTTCTCGTTCGTATTGGCAGATTACTTTGGCTTCCATCCGAAGCTGAGCGAAATTTTGCAGGAGAGGGCGAATGAGGCGCTTTACGGTGAGGTGCACATGAATTGCGATATGTGCCAGTTCCGGCTTGAGGCGGCGAAGCACATAGATCATCACCACGATCATGATCATCATCACAACCATGACCATGACCACAACCATGACCATGACCATGACCATGACCATGAACATAAACAGCAGGAGCAGAAGGTTAAGACCAAAGAGGTGTTTTCATGATTCTGATGCTTGCAGGTACGAGCGATGCCCGTGAACTGGCGGTGCGGATTCACGGCGCAGGGTATCATTTACTGGCTACGGTCGTAACCGATAGCGCGGCAAAAAGCCTCGAAGAGGCGGGAATTGCGGTTCAAACCGGCCGTCTTGACGCGGACGGCATGGCCGAGCTGATCCGCAGCCGGGGAGTTTCGACGGTTGTGGATGCGAGTCATCCGTTTGCGGAGGAAGCGTCGCGCCAGGCGATGGCGGCCGCTCTTCAGACGGAAGTGCCGTATATTCGCTATGAGCGTGAGCGGGGAACCTATGAGGGACACCAGCGTATTGTGTTCGTGGACGATTACGAGCAAGCGGCGGAGCTGGCTGCAAGTCGACGCGGCGTGATCATGCTGACGACAGGCAGCAAGACGCTGCATATTTTTGCCGAGCGGCTGATCGGACTGCCGGATACGACGCTGGTGGCCCGCATGCTGCCCCGCAAGGACAACATGGACAAATGTGAGCAATTGGGCCTTGAGCAGAAAAACATTGTGGCCATGCAGGGACCTTTTTCCAAGGAATTGAACCAGGCATTATACAGGCATTACGGGGTAACCACGGTGATCACCAAGGAAAGCGGCAAAATCGGGGCGGTCGAAGAAAAGCTTGCGGCGGCGCTGGAAATGGACATCGATACGATTGTCATCGGACGGCCGCAGCTGGATTACGGCGTCGTGTATTCGGAGTTTGACGGGGTGCTTGAGGAATTAAAAAACACATTAGGGGAGGCGTGTTAAAAGATGGATTTTCGAACGGAATTTAAACCGCTGACAGTTCAACCGCAGGAAATAGAGGAGAAAAGCTTCGAGATGATTACCGAGGAGCTTGGCGAGCATTCCTTTACCGACGAACAGTTCAAAGTGGTGCAGCGGGTTATCCACGCGTCTGCGGATTTTGAATTGGGGCGGAGTCTGGTATTTCATCCGGATGCCATTCGCGCCGGTATCGAAGCCATCCGCAGCGGCAAGCCGATCGTAGCCGACGTGCAGATGGTGCAGGTAGGCATCAGCAAGCCGAGGCTGCAAAAGTACGGCGGCGAGGTCAGGGTGTACATATCGGATCCCGATGTGATGGAGGAAGCGAAGCGGCTGAACACGACGCGGGCGATTATCTCGACCCGTAAAGCGGCACGTGAGGCGGATGGCGCGATCTACGCGATCGGCAATGCGCCGACGGCGCTGCTGGAGCTGATTCGTCTGGTCAAGGAAGGCCAGGCGAAGCCGGGTCTGATCATCGGCGTGCCTGTCGGCTTCGTATCTGCGGCGGAGTCCAAAGAAGAGCTGCTCAAGCTGGATGTGCCGTTCATTACAAACATCGGCCGCAAGGGCGGCAGCCCTGTCGCCGTGGCATCCGTTAATGCGCTGTCGCTGCTTGCGGAGCGAGAAGGATAAGCGGTATGGATACGACGGAGTCTAAACCGCTGCGTCATGGATATACGACGGGGGCTTGCGCCACGGCGGCAGCGCAGGCGGCGCTTGAGGCGCTGATTGTGCAGGAGCCGCAGCGGCACTCGACCATCCGGCTGCCGATCGGTCAGGACGTGACCTTTGAGATCGTCGCTTGCAAGGTGGAGGAGCATCGGGCTTCTGCAGAAATCATTAAGGACGGCGGCGATGACCCGGATGCGACTCACGGAGCGAGGATCATCTGCGAGGTTGCTTGGAAGGAAACGCCCGGTATTGAGCTCGACGGAGGTGTCGGAGTCGGCCGGGTGACGAAGCCCGGGCTTCCCGTAGAGGTGGGGCAGGCGGCGATTAATCCGGTTCCCCGGAAGATGATTCGCGAAGCGGTCGAGTCGGTGCTTAACCGGTACGAGCTGCATCGGGGAGTCAGGGTGGTCGTCTCCGTACCGGACGGCGAAGAAATTGCGAAGAAGACGCTGAATGCCCGGCTCGGCATTCTCGGCGGCATATCGATTCTGGGGACGCGGGGGATAGTCGTTCCGTTCTCTACGGCGGCATATAAAGCCAGTGTAGCCCAAGCGGTCCGCGTAGCGGTTAAGGGCGGCTGCAGCCATGTTATTCTTTCTACCGGAGGACGTACCGAGAAGTTCGGGATGGGGCTGTATCCGGACCTCCCGGAAGAAGCGTTCGTCGAGATGGGGGATTTCGTCGGGTTCGCGCTTCAGCAATGCGCCAGACAAGGCATCCGCAAGGTGACGCTGGTCGGCATGATGGGCAAGTTTTCCAAAGTCGCGCAAGGAGTGATGATGGTGCACTCCAAAAGCGCCCCCGTCGATTTCGGCTTTCTTGCCCGTATGGCGAAGGAGGCCGGGGCTTCAGAGACGGTGGTCCGTGACATTGCGGAAGCCAATACGGCTTCTCAGGTGGGAGATATGATGCATGCGCTGGGCTGCAATGCGTTTTTCGATGTCATGTGTGCGCACTGCTGCCGTTCTTTGCTTCAAGAAGCAGCGGGCGATCGCCCCGGCTTTGAAGTGGAGACGGTCATTATCTCGATGAAGGCCGAGCTGCTGGGACGGATGAGTATGACGAAGGAAAGCGGCGGATAAAGCGTCAGGCAGGGGAAGGGGATTATTCAATGAACGAAACGATTGCCGTCATCGGTATCGGTGATGACGGAGCGGCGGGTTTGCCTGAATTGTATATGGAGCGGATCAAACGGGCTGAGGTGCTTATCGGAGGAGAGCGTCAGCTGGAGTTTTTTCCGGACTTTCGGGGAGAAACGATTCCGCTTAAAGGCGGTCTGAACGATTTGACGGAAAAGCTCCAGGCGGACAACCGCCCAACGGTGGTGCTGGCCTCCGGAGATCCGTTATTTTACGGTATCGGCGGTTATTTGTCGGGCAAGCTTCCGGGGCGGGTAGAGGTGTACCCGCAGGTCAGCTCGCTTCAGCTCGCTTTTGCCCGAATCGGCGAGAGCTGGCAGGATGCGTGCATCGCCAGCGCACACGGCCGCAGTCTGAAGGGACTGGCCCAGCGGATCGACGGTCAGGCCAAGGTAGCGCTGCTGACGGACGAGAAGAACCATCCGGGAGCGGTCGCCCGATACTTGCTGGAATTCGGCATGACCGAATACCGCGTCTTTGTCGGCGAGCACCTCGGCGGTGCGAAGGAGCGCACAGGCTGGTACGAATTGGAGGAGCTTGCAGCAACCGGCGAGTCGACCTTCTTGCCGCTAAATATCATGATATTGCGGAAGCGTCCGGGGACAACATCACCGGATTGGCCGCTTGGCATCGATGACGCCGAATTCGCGCAGCGCAAGCCCGACAAAGGGCTGATTACGAAAAAAGAGGTCCGCATCCTCAGCTTGGCTGCCCTCCATCTGAAACGCGACAGCATCGTATGGGATATCGGTACCTGCACAGGCTCCATAGCGATCGAAGCGGCCCGGATTTGCCGTGACGGCGCCGTGTTTGCGGTTGAGAAAAACGAGGGCGATTTGGCCAACTTTCAGGAAAATATCCGCAAATTCCGTACCGATATTACGGGGATTCATGCAAAGGCGCCGGAGGGGCTTGACCAATTTCCGGACCCGGATGCAGTGTTTATCGGCGGCAGCGGGGGCGAGCTGAGAGAACTGCTTTCGATCTGCTGCAACCGGTTGAGATCAGGCGGCACCATTGTGCTCAACGCCGCAACGATCGAGAACTTGTCGGCTGCAACCCGTGCTTTTGCTGAAGAAGGGTTTGCTACGGACATTACGCTGGCTCAAATCAGCCGCAGCAAGCCGATTCTGGATATGACGCGTTTTGAAAGCTTGAATCCCGTATATATTATCGCAGCAAGACGGAAATCAAACGACAGGGGGACAAGCGAATGAGTAAGCTTGGCACATTGTACGGCGTGGGCGTTGGGCCGGGAGATCCCGAGCTTGTGACGGTCAAGGCGTTTCGCCTGCTCAAGGAATCGCCGGTGATCGCTTACCCGCGCAAAAAATCGGGCGCCAAGAGCTACGCCCTGGCTATTGTGGAAATGTATGTAGACACCCGGGAAAAGGATATGCTCGCATTGACCTTCCCGATGACCAAAGATAAAGAGGCGCTGGAAAAGCAGTGGAACAAGACGGTGGATACCGTCTGGACTCATCTCGAGCAGGGGAAAAATGTCGCGTTCGTTACAGAGGGCGATCCGATGCTGTACAGCACATATATCCATTTGATGCGGCTGATGAAAGAGCGGCATCCGGAGGTGGAGGCCATTTCGGTTCCCGGGATATCCTCTGTCAATGCTGCGGCATCCAGACTCGGATTGCCGCTTGCCGACGGAGACGAGCAGATGGCGGTCGTCCCGGCTACGGATGACTATGAGCAGATGCGCCGGGCATTGGAAACGCACGATTGCGTCGTGTTCATCAAGGTAGCCAAGGTGATCGACCTGATGCTGTCGGTGCTGCGCGATTTGGGGCTGACCGGCAAAGCTTCGGTGCTGACGAAGGTGACCTCGGGCGAAGAGCAGATTTGGCGCAATATTGAAGAGCTGGCCGGTCGCGAGCTGGAGTACTTAACGTTAATGGTGGTGAGAAAATGAAACTGTATATCATCGGCGCAGGCCCGGGAGATCCGGATTTGATTACGGTGAAGGGACTGCGTATCCTGCAGGAAGCCGATGTGGTGCTTTATACGGATTCCCTGGTTAACGAGGAGCTGATCGCGCGGGCAAAGCCTGAAGCGGAAGTGCTCAAAAGCGCAGGAATGAGTCTGGAGGAAATGGTCGCCGTCATGGCGGATCGTGTGAAAGCAGGCAAGCTGGTGGCCCGCGTTCATACGGGAGATCCTGCCGTCTTCGGCGCCATCATGGAACAGAAGGTGCTGTTGGCCAAGGAAGGGATTGAATGCGAAATCGTGCCGGGCGTCAGCTCCGTGTTTGCGGCTGCGGCGGCGGTAGGGGCTGAGCTTACGATTCCGGAGCTGACCCAGACACTCATTCTGACACGGGCCGAAGGACGCACTCCGGTACCGGATCGCGAGCAGCTCAAGGATTTGGCCTCCCACCATTGTACGCTGGCGTTATTCTTAAGCGCCACACTGACGAAAAAAGTGGTGCGGGAGCTGACAGAGGCGGGATGGAGCCCGGAAACCCCGGTTGCCGTCGTTCAAAGAGCATCCTGGCCGGATCAAATCATCGTACGGACTACGCTGGCCAGGCTGGATGAGGATATGCGGGTGAACGGAATCCGCAAGCATGCGATGATACTAGCAGGCTGGGCGCTCGACCCGGAAGTCGGATGCCATGAGGAGTACCGCTCGAAGCTGTACGACAAATCGTTTACACACGGCTACCGCAAAGGGGTGAGCGACTGATGGCCGCACCGGAAGTCATTACGCTGCAGGAAGGGGCGGTTCCCGACATCCGGAGATCGGGAAATTATGCGGTGGTGGCCATCACGAAGCACGGGGTGGAGCTTGCGCGCAGACTGCAGCGGTCGTTCGACCATGCCGACGTGTATTATATGTCTAAGTTTGCCCGGGGAGACGAGCAGGATAGAAATATACAGCTGTTCGAAGGCAGCGTGCGCTTGCTGTATCCCGCGCTGTTTCCGGCCTATGACGGAATCATTTGCATCATTTCCCTTGGCGCCGTCGTGCGCATGATCGCTCCTCTGCTGAAGGATAAAAAGGTGGACCCCGGTATCGTCGTCATCGACGATAAAGGAGAGCATGTCATCAGCGTGCTGTCCGGCCATTTGGGCGGAGCCAACGAGCTCACGCGCGAAGTCGCGGCGGTACTTGGTGCGGTTCCGGTGATCACTACGGCGTCGGACGTGCAGAAGACGATCGCCGTCGATCTGTTCGGACGGCGTTACGGATGGACTTGGGAATCGGCGGACAAGCTGACGCCGGTTAGCGCATCCGTCGTCAATGAGGAAAGCGTAGCTGTAGTCCAGGAATCCGGGGAACCGGATTGGTGGACGTATCCATCTCCCCTTCCGTCAAACATCCGCGTTTACGCGGACATTACGGCCGCTCTTGGAGATGCGCCGCAGGCTGCGCTGGTCGTCACCCATCGGATCCTCACGCCTGAAGAAGAGCCGATCCTGAACAACGGCGTGCTGTACCGTCCCAAAGTGATTGCGCTTGGTATCGGGTGCAATCGGGGGACAAGCTCGGAGGAGATTGCAGCGGTTATCCGGGAAACGCTGGAGGAGCTGCAGTTTTCGATCCGCAGTGTAAAGGCGGTCTGCACCATCGATTTGAAAAAAGACGAGCAAGGCCTGCTCGCCGTCTGTGCGGAGCACGACTGGCCTCTTGTATGCTATACGCCCGAGGAGCTTAACGAAATGACCATTGAGGATCCGTCGGATACGGTGTTTAAATTTACCGGAGCCTACGGCGTCAGTGAGCCTGCCGCCAAACGCTTCACAGGAGCGGAACATCTTGCGCTGGTCAAGAAGAAAAGCGGCAACGTTACGATATCCGTTGGCATTATGGAGTATAAGAAGGGAAGCGGCAGCGCATGAGTATGGGGGAAAGCGTGCCTGCCGTTCACCGCAGCATCGTCATTGCGGGGACCGGCAGCGGTGCAGGCAAAACGACGGTAACCATAGGGATCATGGCCGCTTTGCGCCGCAGAGGCTTATCAGTGCAGGGCTTTAAATGCGGTCCGGATTACATCGATCCGACTTATCACAAGGCGGTCACCGGCAGGCCTTCGCGCAATTTGGACAGCTGGATGCTTACATCCGAGACGGTAAAAGAAATATACGGACGTGCCTCAAAGGGCACCGACATATCTGTAGTTGAAGGCGTAATGGGGCTGTATGACGGGAAGGATCCGCTGTCCAATACAGGAAGCACGGCAGAGATCAGCATGCTGCTGCAGCTTCCCGTTCTGCTGGTGGTGAACTGCCAGAGCATGGCGAGAAGCGCGGCAGCCATCGTGAAGGGGTTTCAGCTTCTGGAGCCGAATGTGCGGATCGCTGCCGTGTTCGCCAACAAGGTCGGCAGCGACGGACACTACCGCATCGTCAAGCAAGCGATTGAGCAGGAATGCGGTATTCCGGTCATCGGCTTTATGAAGCGGGAAGATCAGCTGGCTTTGCCGGAGCGCCATCTCGGACTTGTGCCTTCCATTGAACGGGGAGAGCTGGGCGGATTTTTCGAGGAGCTGGCGGACCGTCTGGAGCAGAATACGGATCTGGATAAGCTGCTGGAGCTCGCTTCCGCAGCGGAGCCTCCGTTTGCAGGGCCTCCAAAGCTTTTTGCCCCTCCAGCCCGGTTATATCCGGTCAAAATGGCTGTGGCCTACGATGCGGCATTCCATTTCTATTATCCCGAAAATTTGGAGCTTCTGGAGCATTACGGCGCAGAGCTTGTCTACTTCTCCCCGCTGGCGGGAGAACCGCTTCCTAAAGGAGTGCAGGGGCTGTATCTCGGCGGAGGTTTCCCCGAAGAATTCGCCGATGCGCTGAGCCGGGAGGAAGCGGTGGCTGAGTCCTTACGAAAAGCCTTGGAAAGCGGGCTTCCGACGCTTGCCGAATGCGGAGGCTTCATGTATTTGACGGAAGCCATTGAAGATACCCGGGGCCAAAGCTATCCCATGCTGGGTCTTATCCCGGGCAAAGTGGTCATGCAGCCCAAGCTTGCTGCGCTTGGACTCAGGGAAATTACAGGCGCCGGAAACAATTTTTTGTTTCATGGCGATGATGCGGCGCGCGGGCATGAATTTCATTATTCCACGTTTGTCTCCGAGCAGACGGAGAAGATGGTTCCGGCTTATGAAACGAAGGGGCTGCGGGGAACCAAAAAGGAAGGCTGCCTGCTGTACCGGACGGTGGCGGGGTATACGCATTTGCACTTTGCTTCCAATCCCGAGCTTGTTGTACGATGGCTCAAGGAGTGCGGGGAATACCGTTTACCGATAGCGCAGCAGTGAAGCGAGAACTTGGATATGTAAGAAGCAGCAGAGCAGGGCCATCCCCGATCCGCTGCTTTTTTTCGTAGGATTTAAGATAGTCTGGAGCG
Organism: Paenibacillus sp. F024; assembly: GCF_057814255.1. Taxonomy (NCBI): domain Bacteria; kingdom Bacillati; phylum Bacillota; class Bacilli; order Caryophanales; family Paenibacillaceae; genus Paenibacillus; species Paenibacillus sp. F024. The sequence goes on along the minus strand of NZ_JBVASZ010000042.1, from coordinate 20,484 downwards.
GCTAGAGAAGTGGCAAGGTGAGGGTTTTTAACGGACTGTGTGCAGTCAGTAATCGCATATGACCACTCGCTGCATTCAAGATAGGCTGCTTAACCCATCGATTCAGGATTCGCCTTGCTTGCCGATCCGTTATGCTAAAGGCATCTGCAAGCTCCAGCGGTGTAAAAGGACGCAGCAAGCGCCGCACATAATGCATTATCTCCTAAGTGGAGCGATAAGCAATAGGAGAAAGCAAGCAGCTTTTATGCTCTTGTAAAATCATACTGTCATAAGAGTGATCCGGAAAATCACCAACAAAAGCATCGTCTATGATAGGAAGGGTTCCTCATCGGAATGGCCTCGATTCGAATAGAAGCTTTTATTTCGTTTGATTCATCGGCTCTTGACTTGAAAGTCAATCATATAATACCTTACTTTAAAGCGGCACTATATAGATTTCATTTGGAGTTGTTTGACATATGGGACAAAGAGGAAGGAAAGTAGGCGCGAATGGAGAACAAAGCCGGGCTTTACTGCTTGCCATCGCCGCCGAAGAGTTCGCTCAGCATGGGTACTATCAAACCAAAGTAAGCTCCATTGTGTCCAGGGCCGGTTTGACTCAACCGACCTTTTATCTTTATTTTCAAAGCAAGGAGGCTATTTTTCAGGAATTAGTGGGTTTGTTTGTTTCCAAACTATCCCAGCTCGCGAAGAATAGTCGTCTTCAGCCGGGAATGGATTTCATTGAAATTCCACAACGGATTGCCGCGGGACTTACGGCTATTTTAAGCTTCTTCGAGGAGGAGCCCCATTTAACCCGTATCGGCTTTTTTGTTGCGCCCGAATCGGAAGAAATTAAGAAACAGATCGCGGCTCAAATTACAGACAATCTGTTATCGGAGCAGCAGAACGGTTATTTTCACGCCGATACAGACATGAGTACGGTCGCTGAAAGTCTGGTCGGGACGATTGAGCGACTTACCCTTACCCGGCTATTGCCCGGTTTGAAGCATCCGGAAGGTCTCGCTGCCGAGATTGTACGTCTGTTTTTATACGGATTGATCGTAAAAAAAGATATTCCTTAGAGGAACCGGAACTTTACCGAATGGCTTCGATCAGAAGCCTTTTTTTATTGGTTACAAAGATAAAAAGCGGTTTAAGATATAATCATAAAGATATTGACATTGAAAATGATAACCATTATCATTTGAATACAAGGAACAATATGGTGACGGAAGGCGGACGGCATCTTCATGAAAAAGATCAGATACTGCTGCAAAAACTTTAAAAAAGGCACCAAAGAAGTGTATAAAAGCATCAAAGGCGACTATCCTAAAGTAAAGCAGAAAAAACGGGATTGTTTGGGCGAATGCAAGCTATGCTCCAAAGAATGCTTTGCCGTTGTGGGAAAATCCAAGAAGCTGGTTACTGCCCCGAATGCCGAAATGCTGTTTAAAAAGCTGAAAAATAAAATCAGCTGAACTTGCCGCCTGTATCGTAAATGACATATCGTGTTCACATTTCACAATCGCATTCCTTAACATGCAATGATATATTATAGGGAAAATATGACTAGAGATAAGGGTGTGATGATTCCATGAATGAAGCACTGAGCAAAGCGTTAAACGATCAAATGAATTTTGAGTTTTATTCGGCGCAGGTCTACTTGGCCATGGCGGCCTACTGCTCATCGGAGAGTCTCGACGGATTCGCTAATTTCTTCATCGTGCAGGCTGAGGAAGAAAGATTCCACGCGATGAAAATTTATAAATATTTGAACGACCGCGGCGGCCGTGTTAAGGTATCGGGTATGGATACGCCGAATAACACATATACATCCGTACTGGACGCTTACCAGCAGGCTTATGAGCATGAGAAAATCGTGACCAAAAGGTTCTATGAGCTCTCAGACCTTGCTATGAACGATCGTGAGCATGCCACCATTCATTTTTTGAAATGGTTTATCGACGAGCAGGTAGAGGAAGAGGCGCTGTTTGACAGCATTGTTCAAAAGCTGAAGCGTATTGATAAGGACAGCAATGCCTTCTTTATGCTCGATACCGAGTTTCTCGCGCGCACCTTCACTCCACCTGCGCAATAACGGATATAGGTGCAGGTACTTGCATCCGGCGCATGGTTTGCATATAATACTTGGTAAATCCATAATGTTAAATGCATTGACGGAGAAAAGTAAGCAGTGCTTCTTCACAGGGAGGAAACGCCGGAGATTGAGAGCGTGTCCGAGGAATCAGGCTGCCCAAGTTCGCTCCTGAGCAGTCCTTTGAAACCGTACAGGCGGCCGTAAGCCGCAGGTACCGGCAAGTAGATGGAACCGGTGTGAAGAAACCGCGGATGCGGTTGATGAACCGTTATGTTCAATGAAGTGAGAAGGCTTATTTCTTCGTGCATATGCAGTAAAGAATGGTTTTCTAACAAGGGTGGTACCGCGGCTTTTTCGTCCCTTATTCGGACGAAGAAGCCTTTTTTTGCGTTGAGCGAAACCGGCGGCAAAAAAACGAAACAGAGATTAAGGAGGCGGCATAGCGATGAAAGAACGATTGCTTGCACTAAAGGAAGAGGCGCTGAGCGAACTCGCTCGAGTGGAAAACCAGCAGCAGCTCAGTGACCTTCGCATCAAGTATTTGGGTAAAAAGGGTCCGCTCACCGAAATTTTGCGTGGCATGGGCGGTTTAAGCGCGGAAGAGCGTCCGGTAATCGGACAAGTGGCCAATGAAGTGCGCGGGGCGATCGAGGAAGTGATCGAAGCCAAACAGGCCGAATTCAACCAAGCGGAAACACAGGCGCGTCTGGCTGCTGAAACGATGGACGTGACGCTCCCGGGGAGACCTGTTGCGCGGGGGGCGATCCATCCGATCAGCAAGGTGATTCAGGAGATCGAGGATATTTTTATCGGTATGGGGTATACGGTGGCCGAAGGCCCTGAGGTAGAACAGGATTATTATAATTTCGAAGCGCTGAATTTGCCGAAAAACCACCCGGCGCGCGACATGCAGGATTCGTTCTATGTCACGGAAGAGATTCTGATGCGTACGCATACCTCCCCGGTACAAGTGCGTACCATGGAAAAAATGAAAGGCCATGTGCCGGTAAAAATCATTTGCCCGGGTCGGGTTTACCGTCGTGACGACGACGATGCGACGCATTCCCATATGTTCACGCAAATTGAAGGATTGGTCATCGACAAAGGTATTCGTATGAGTGACCTGAAGGGCACGCTGCTTCAATTTGTTCAAGAGCTGTTCGGGAAGCAAACGCAAATCCGGATGCGTCCGAGCTTCTTCCCGTTCACAGAGCCGAGTGCAGAGGTTGACGTCACCTGTGCGATGTGCGGCGGTCATGGCTGCCGAGTGTGTAAGCATACGGGATGGCTTGAAATCCTCGGCTCCGGCATGGTGCATCCGCGCGTGCTTGAGATGGCGGGCTACGATCCTGAGGAGTACAGCGGCTTCGCATTCGGTCTTGGCGTGGAAAGAATAGCGATGCTGAAATATGATATCGAAGATATTCGCCATTTCTATACGAATGATCTGCGGTTCTTGAAGCAGTTCGTGCATATTTGAGAGAGGAGCGTGACCAGGGGCTATGAAAGTATCGTATGATTGGTTATCCCAGTATGTGGATGCGAACGGAAATACAGCGGCCGGATTGGCTGAAAAGCTGACTCGCAGCGGAATTGAAGTCGATATTGTCGAAAATCGGAACAAAGGTGTAGAAAAGGTGGTCGTCGGCTTCGTAAAGTCGCGCGAGAAGCATCCGGATGCCGACAAGCTCAGCGTATGTACCGTCGATGCGGGCCAAGGGGAGGATCTGCAAATCGTATGCGGGGCGAAGAATGTGGCTGCCGGCCAGAAGGTGCCTGTGGCGCTTATTGGCGCAAAGCTGCCGGATGGATTGGCGATCAAACGCTCAAAGCTGCGCGGCGTGGAGTCGCAGGGGATGATTTGCTCGGCCAAGGAGCTGGGCTTAAACGACAAGCTGCTCCCTAAGGAAATTCAGGAAGGCATTCTTGTGCTGCCGGAGGACACGGAGGTAGGAGTCAGCATTCTCGACGTGCTTGCTCTTAACGACGAGGTGATGGATCTGGATCTGACGCCGAACCGTTCGGATTGCTTAAGCATGCTAGGCGCGGCCTATGAGATCGGAGCTATTCTCGGGCGGGAAGTCAAGCTGCCTGACGCCGAAGCCGGACTCCGTGAAAACTCCACAGGAGTAAAGGCGGAGGAAAAGATTTCGGTTGAAATCACCGCAAAAGAGCTGTGCTCCCATTATGCGGCGCGCTTGATCGAAGGCGTACGGATCGGAAAATCCCCTCTATGGCTGCAAAATCGGTTAATGGCTGCCGGTATTCGTCCGATTAATAATATCGTCGATATTACCAACTACGTCATGTTGGAGTACGGGCAGCCGCTGCATGCGTTCGATGCGGATAAGCTGGTTAACGGCCAGATTGACGTAAGGCTGGCCCGCGAAGGCGAGAAGCTTGTGACGCTTGACGATGTGGAGCGGACGCTTGAGCCTCATATGCTGCTGATCACAGACGGCACGAAGCCGGTCGCAATTGCAGGAGTGATGGGCGGAGCGAATTCCGAGGTCACCGAGGGTACGACCCGGATTTTGCTGGAATCGGCCAAATTCGACGGCGGTTCCGTCCGCAAAACGTCGCGTCAGCTGGGGCTCCGCTCCGAGGCATCTCTGCGGTTTGAGAAAGAAGTGAATCCCGAGGCGGTCATTCCGGCTTTGAATCGTGCGGCGGCTCTGATCGCGGAGCTGGCCGGCGGACAAGTGGCAGCGGGTGTGGTGGAGGCTAAGACCGTGGAGCATCGGCCGGTTCAGATCGATATCTCCATTGGTCGCATCAACAGTTATCTTGGCACTCGGCTGTCTGCTGAGGAAGTGACGTCCATTTTTGGACGCTTGAATTTTCCCGTGGAGCCTCTCGCTCAGGATGGCTTGCGGGTGCATGTGCCCAGCCGGCGCGGCGATATCACCAGAACGGTAGACCTCATTGAGGAAGTGGCGCGGCTTCACGGCTATGACAATATACCGACGACGTTGATGAACGTGGTTACGACGCCAGGCGCGCTTACAAGAGAGCAGGCGGTCCGCCGTACGGTCCGGACGCTGCTGACAAACAGCGGTCTTCATGAAGCTATCACGTACTCATTCACGCATCCGGAGCAGATTCACAGCTTCACTGGCGCTCACCGCGAAGCAAAGCCGGTAGCTCTGGCCATGCCCATGAGCGAGGAACGCAGCGTGCTTCGCACAAGCCTCGTACCTCATCTGCTGGACGTTGCTGTATATAACCGAAACCGGAACATCAACGATGTAGCGGTATTTGAGATCGGCCGTGTGTTCCTCACGGGTGAAGAAACGCTCAGCAAGCTGCCGGAGGAGAAGCTTAAGCTCGCAATACTGCTGACAGGCAAGCGCAGCGAAGTGCATTGGACCGGGAAGCCGGCGGACGTAGACTTCTATGATTTGAAGGGAATTTTTGAAGGACTTGTTCAGTATTTGGGTATGGAAGGGGTCAGGTACGTTGCGGCAAGTCCGGAAGGCTTCCATCCGGGACGCTGCGCGCAAATCGAAGTAGAACGCGGCGGAGTCCGCAAAATCATCGGGACGCTCGGGCAGCTGCATCCGGCACTGCAGCAGCAGAAGGACCTTTCCGACACCTATGTGGCGGAAGTGGAAATGGATGCTTTGTCCGAGCTTGCGGGTGAACGCTTCACCTATGACCCGCTGCCGCGCTTTCCGGCCATTACCCGCGATATGGCGCTGGTGGTGGACCGCAGCATAGCTGTAGGCGATTTGCTGGATAAAGCGAAGGAGACGGCGGGAGCTTTGCTCGAATCGATTCAAGTGTTCGATATTTACACCGGCGAACGGCTTGGAGCCGAGAAGAAAAGCGTCGCCATATCCCTTGTCTATCGGACGCCGGAACGCACGCTGACCGACGATGAAGTAAGCGAATTGCATGGCCGTGTAGTAGCTGAACTGGAGTCGGCTTTTGCCGCCGAACTGAGAAAGTAAGGGTTCATCTCTTTTCGACAAAAGCTTGAGAACCATAGCAGGAAAAGCGATTCTCCGTATCGAATGTTAGGATACGGAGAATTTTTTTGTGTGTTCTGGAAAGGGGAGCAGCGTTACGTGAGCGGTGAAGATAAAGTCCGGATGACCGTAGACATCTATGGCACCCAATACAAGCTGGTTTCAAGGTCAAGTCCTTCTTATATAAAGAGCGTTGTCGCGCTCGTCAATGATCAAATGCATCGTATTGCGGGAAGCAGTCCCCGGCTTGATTTGCCCAAAATCGCAGTGCTGGCGGCTGTGAACATGGCTGATGAATGGACACGCATGCAGCAGGAGCTGGAAAATACGCTGAGCAAGCTGCGCCAGCTTGAGAAAGCGCAGGAAGATTTGGTTGAACTCCGCGGAATTCATGCGCAGCAGCAGGAGGAGCTGTCCGCCGCAAACGAGCGGTTGGCTGTCTTAACTGCGGAGCGTGATGCACAGCAATCGGCGTTCGAGCAATCGGATCGGGAGGCGACAGCCCTTCGTACGGAGTTGAACCAGCTGCAGGAGCTGCGGCAGAAGCTGGAAACGGAACTGGCTGAGGGCCGGGAGCGGTTGAACGGTCAATTGGAGCTGACCGGAGAGCTGGAGCGGCAGCTGTCAGAAGCCGGCGGGCGAGCGCGGGAGCTTGAAGGGCGTGTACATTCGCAAGCGCAGGAAGCGGAACGGCGGGAGAAGCAGCTGAGGGAGCTGGAGCAGACGAAGCTGGAGCTCGAACGGCGCGTGGCAGAGCAGGGCAAGGAGAGAGAAAGCCTGCAGGGTCGTGTGACCTCACTGGAAGCGAAGCTCGTCAAGCAGACGGAGTTAGAAAAGCAGACGGGGCAGCGCCTCGCTGCACAGGAGGCTCGCAGCCGCGAGCTGGACCAGCGTCTGCAGGCCGTACAAGCCGAGCGGGGACAGCTGGCGGAGCAGCTGGAAGCAAGGGAACGGCAGTACTCAGAGCTCAGTGATCAGCTGGATTTGCTTCAAGAGCAGATTTCCGGGCGGGAGCAGGAGATTGAGCTTCAGGTGGCGCTTTACAATGAGCTGCAGCAGCAGGCGGCCGACGAGCGCGAGCAGGCGCAGCGGCGGGAAGCGGAGCTTGCTGAGCAGATGGAGCAAAAGCAGCGTCTGCAGATGCAGCTTGGAGAGCAAATGGAGAAGGGCCGGGAGCTGCAGCGGCTTGGCGAGGGGCTTCGTTCGGAGCTTGAGGCGCTGCGGCGCGAGCACCAGGAGAAGCAAGAAGAGCTCGGACTGCAGGAGGAGCTGTACCGCGAGCTGGAGGCCGAGCTTGAAGGACTGCGGGACCGAAGCCATGAACGAGAGGCGGAGCTCCAGCGGCAGCTGGCGGAACAAGAGAAGCGGCACGCCGAGGAGCTGGCGGCAGTGCTGGAGCGTGACCGCGAGAAAGCTGCGGCCCAGGAAGCAAGCATAGCGGAGCTGGAGCGGAAGCTGAGCGAGCGGGAAGCAGAGCTGCAGCTATACGCGGAGGAGCTGGCGGCGGCACAGGAGCGCGCCCGTGAGAAGGCTGCGGAGCAGGAAGCGGGCATCGCGGCGTTGGAGCGGAAGCTGAGCGAGCGGGAAGCGGAGCTGCAGCTGTACGCGGAGGAGCTGGCGGCGGCACAAGAGCGCGCCCGTGAGAAGGCTGCGGAGCAGGAAGCGGGTATCGCGGCGTTGGAGCGGAAGCTGAGCGAGCGGGAAGCGGAGCTGCAGCTGTACGCGGAGGAGCTGGCGGCGGCACAAGAGCGCGCCCGTGAGAAGGCTGCAGAGCAGGAAACGGGTATCGCAGCGTTGGAGCGGAAGCTGAGCGAGCGGGAAGCGGAGCTGCAGCTGTACGCGGAGGAGCTGGCGGCGGCACAAGAGCGCGCCCGTGAGAAGGCTGCGGAGCAGGAAGCGGGTATCGCAGCGTTGGAGCGGAAGCTGAGTGAACGTGAAACGGAACTGAAGCAGGCGGCCGACGGGGTGGAGGCGCGCCGGGCGGAGCTGGAGCGGCAGCTCGCGCAGCAGCAGGCATACAATCTGCAGCTGCAGGAGGGCAGCAGCCAATGGCAGCAGCGCAGTGAGGCGCAGGCGGCCTATGCCGACGAGCTTCGTGCCAAGCTGCATGAGCAGCAAGAAGAGCTGCAGCTGCAGCAGGAGCTGTATGATGAACTGCAGGGGCAGCATGATGTGCTTCAGCAGCGAATCGCTTCACAGGAAGCGCAAGCTCGGGAAACGGCGGAAAAGCATGATGGGGAACGATCGGAGCTGGAACGCAAACTTCGTGAGCGGGAGAGCGAGCTTGACGAGCTGCGCCGTGAACGCGAGGCGGCAGAAGAGCTTAGCAGGGCGCTGGTAGAGCAGTGTGCTGCGCTCGAAGGACGGCAGAGCTCCGCTCAGAACGAATTGGAAATGCTGGAGCGGCGGATTGCTGAACAGGAGTCGAGAATTGCCGAGCTGGAGGCACGGGCCGAGCTGGCTCAAACATTGGGCCGAGAACTTACGGAGCAGCGTGAGGAGCTGGAGCTGCAAATCGAGCTTTACAATGAGCTGCAGGAACAGTTGAATGTCCAAGAAAAGCAGCATAAAGCACTGCAGGCCGAATACGGACAGCAGCAGGAGAAGGCTGAGCAGGTGTACGGGGAACTGGAGACATTAAAATCGGAATACGAAAAGCTGCAAATTGAATATAATGAATGGATTGAACTTGTAGAGAAGGAATAAACCAAATGAACGGATTGGATTGGGGAGTGCTGGCGGTCTTGGCCGCCGGGATCGTGCTGGGTTACTCACGCGGGTTTGTGGCCCAGCTTCTGTCCATTGTCGGCTTGTTTATCGCGTACTTGATTGCATTTGCTTTTTACGATGATATAGCGCCATGGGTCCAAGGAGTGCTGGCATTTTCGGGAAAAGAAACTTACCAAAATTACGAATTCCTTACTCAAGAGCTGCATTTGGATACATACGTATACAATGCGATGGCTTTTGCTCTCCTGCTCTTTGGCGTCAAAATCGCGTTCAGCATAACCGGGCGTCTATTGAATTTATTGACCTCCGCCGCGCCGGGGATCAGGCAGGTCAACCAGTTAAGCGGTGCGACGCTGGGCGTTATTGAAGCTGCAATCATTGTCATTATCGCCGTTCATGTCATGACCGTGCTTCCCAACGATACGTCACAGCGGCTGTTGAAACAGTCCGTAACTGCTCCTTATATATTGGAGCGTACACCGGTCATCACGGATCAGCTGCAGGAGCTTTGGAAGCTTCGGACGGGCGGGGACAAGTAGCCGGACACACAGGCTGATCTTGGCAAGGCTCACCGTCTACATCACTCTTTTTCTGAATAAAGGAGCTTCCTGTTCGTATCTTCGGATCGGACACACGAAAAAATCCTCACCCGGCATTGCTGCGCGGATGAGGATTTTTTGGCTCTCGCTTTATGCTTCAACGATCAGCTTTGCTCTCATTGCCGCATGACCGGAGCCGCATGGAATGGAGCAAATGATATCGTAAGAACCTTCTTTATCGATGATGACGGTGGCCGTTTTATTTCTATGGTCCAAATTCACGTTGAGTCCGTTAATGGCAATCCCGTGAATCCCTTGCTTGTTTTCCAGCGTAAAGGTAACCTCTTGTCCTTTTTTCACTTTATACTCTTTTTGATCAAAAGCATAATTGGTGGCGATCAGATGGACTTGCTGGGAAGATGAAGAACCACCCGTACCTCCTGCCGATTGCTGAGCTGACGTACTTGTGCTGGCAGCAGGCTGCGACGCTTGCGGCTGTTCCTTTGCCCCGCAGGCGGACAATGCAAATATAAGACCAATGGCTGCCGTACCGATTATCCACTTTTTCATTATTAGTACTTCCCCCCGGTTAAAAAATCGTTTTTTATTTATGTATATATTACCAATAACCGGTTCATTTGGCTGTGTCGAGGTCGTGACAGGCATGTGAAAAGATCGTGACCGCATCCAAAGATAAAAGGACCGCCCTTTGTCTATTTTCAGACTTAGGAGCAGTCCTTTTGTTTACTTGGCGCCTTCGCGATCGAAGCGTTCAAACGGGGTTTTGACCGGAATGAACAGGTCGATGATTCCGATCACCAAGGCAGCCAGAATGGCCCCGATGATGCTTGTAGATACTCCGCTTACGATAAATTGCGCCAGCCAGATGATGAGCGCACTCGTAATGAAGCCCACAATGCCTCGTCCAAACGGAGTAATTTTTCTGCCGAATATTCCTTCGATGACCCAGGCCGCTATAGCGATCACCAGTGCCAGAAAGAAGGCGCTCCAGAAGCCTCCTACGGAAAATCCGGGAACAATCCAGCTTACCACCAGCAGCATGATGGCGGAAACGATAAATCTGACGAGATGGCCAAGCAAATGCATCTGCAGATTCCTCCTTTTGCAAAACGTTGTCGCGAGGCTTGCGCTTCGCGGGCTTGAAATTAGCTTTACCGCAGACAAACCGCTTTATAAGTGGCAATCCTTAGGGGGTATCCATAGCTTTAAGGCTCCGACTTGGATATAATAAAAACGAATGGTTTTTTTGGTTCTGAAGAAAGGCAGGTTTATGAGCGATTCCAATGAAAACAAACTTATCATACAATCAAAAAATATTGTCCACGCTCGATTTTCATTCCGTGCTTCAGCGTTGTGCGCAGCATGCGTCTACGTCTTTGGGACAGGAGCGCGTTCTCGCGCTTGAGCCGAGCGGGCTTTTTTCCGAGGTTAAGCGCAGGCTGCAGGCTACCGACGAAGCCGTAAATGTGGATCGTCTTAAGGGCGGGGCTCCATTTGGTGGTATACGCGATATCCGTGCCGGCATTCACCGCGCCCGTATCGGCGGTATGTTAAATCCCGCGGAGCTGCTGGATATCCAGCTAACAAGCCAGGGTGCAAGACGGCTGAAGAAGTTTCTGGAAGCACTGCATGAGGACTATGCAATTCCGATGCTGATCGAGCAGATGGAACCGATAGCCGATCATAAAGCGATGGAGGACCGGATTCGAGAGTGCATCGATGAAAATGCGCATGTCGTGGATACCGCGAGTCCCGAGCTTGCACGGATACGTCAAGAGCTGCGCAGCAGTGAATCGAAAGCCCGTGAGCGCCTCGAGCAGATGGTACGAACGCCGTCGATCCAGAAGATGCTTCAGGAAAATCTGGTTACGATGCGAAACGACCGCTATGTGATTCCGGTTAAACAGGAGTATCGCGGCCACTTCGGCGGGATGATTCACGATCAGTCCGCATCGGGGGCAACCTTGTTTATCGAGCCTGAAGCGGTGGTGCAGATGAACAATCGCGTGCGGGAGCTGAAGCTGAAGGAAGAAGCGGAAGTGGAGAAAATTTTGCGCATGCTTTCAGCCCTTGTCGCTGAAGCGGCTGATCCGCTTTTGGTCAATGTAGAGGTATTGACGGAGCTGGATTTCATCTTTGCCAAAGCCGGACTTGCCCGTGAGATGAAAGCGACGCGGCCGGTGTTAAACGATCGCGGCTTCATCAAGTTAAAGCGCGGCCGTCATCCGTTGATTTCACCGGACAGCGTCGTACCGATCGATGTGGAGCTGGGCAACCGCTATTCGGCTATCATCGTTACGGGTCCGAACACGGGGGGCAAGACCGTCTCGCTTAAGACAATCGGCCTTCTGTCGCTTATGGCCATGGCCGGATTGTTCGTGCCGGCCGAGGAAGGAAGCCAGCTTTGTGTCTTTGATGCGATTTTTGCGGATATCGGCGATGAGCAGAGCATCGAACAAAATTTGAGCACCTTCTCGAGCCACATGACCAATATCATTCGCATCTTGAAGGAAATGACGCCCAAAAGTCTGGTACTGCTCGATGAGCTTGGCGCCGGTACGGATCCGGCTGAAGGCTCGGCGCTGGCGATATCCATTCTGGACTATATTCACCGGATGGGCTGCCGTATCATAGCTACGACCCATTACAGCGAGCTGAAAGCATATGCCTTCGATCGTCAGGGAGTCATCAATGCGAGCATGGAATTCGACGTACAGACGTTGAGGCCGACCTACCGGCTTTTGGTAGGAGTACCGGGACGAAGCAATGCTTTTGCCATCGCCGAACGGCTCGGTTTAGCCAAGCAGATTATCGATCATGCCCGGGGGCAGGTTGGCGAGGAGGATCAGCGTGTCGAATCGATGATCGCTACGCTCGAAGAGAACCGGCTGCAGGCTGAGGCCGAACGGACGACGGCCGAACAGCTTCGCCGCGAGGTGGAAACGCTCAAAGACCAGCTGGCCGGCGAGCGGAGGCGCTTCGAGGAGCAGCGCGATAAGCTGTTTGAACGGGCCGAGCAGGAAGCGCAGGAGGCGTTGGCCAAAGCGCGCCGCGAGGCGGACGAAGTCATTTCTGAGCTGCGCAGATTGCAGCGGGAAGAGGGAAGCGGCGTTAAGGATCATAAGCTGAGCGAGCTCAAGCGCCGTCTGAACAATGCTGCGCCGGAGCTGAAGGCCAAGCAAGCGGCTAAGGCGCCGAAGAAAAAAACGGAGCAAATCGGTCCGGGTGATGAGGTCATTGTAACAAGCCTGGGTCAAAGAGGCCATGTAGTGGACATCGTGAATGCTCAGGAAGCCAATGTACAGCTTGGTATTCTCAAAATGAAGGTAAAGCAATCCGACTTGCAGCTTGTGAAGCAGGCTTCCGCACAGCCTAAAGCTCCTCCGAAGGCGACTTCCAGCTTGAAGCGGACCCGGGATGAAAACGCAAAGATGGAGCTTGATTTGCGGGGAGCCAATGTGGAGGAAGCGATCATCGAGGTAGACCGGTTTCTGGACGAATCCTATTTGGCTAATTTTGGGCAGGTGTATATCATTCACGGTAAAGGGACCGGTGTACTGCGATCGGGCATTCAGGAGTTTTTGCGCAAGCACAAGCATGTAAAAAGCTACCGGATGGGCGCCTATAATGAAGGCGGCGCCGGGGTGACGGTGGCGGAGCTGAAGTAACGTCTTTGCAGGCCGGCTCTCCGGCTGAAATTATTTTGAATTTTTTCATCACTTTTGAAACTCCGGGAAAATATTGTCGTATATAAGAGTGTAAACATCGATGTTCCACAAGCTCTGCAGGCTGCAAATATAAATTCTTATACGTATTCAGGAGGGCTCCGATATGGGGGTTTTTAAGAGACTGCGTGATTTGACGATGGCTTCGATTAACGATTTGCTCGACAAGGCGGAAGACCCGGTCAAAATGCTCAATCAATTTCTGCGCGATATGGAAGAGGACATTCGAGAGGCGGAAATCGCCGTTGCGAAGCAGATTGCCATTGAGAAGAAATTTAAACAGCAGGTCGAAGAAGCGCTTGAGATGGTTCAAAAGCGGGAAGAGCAGGCGCTTAAGGCCTTGGAGGCCGGTAATGAGGATCTGGCCCGCCGTGCGCTTCAGGATAAGAAAGAGCATCAGCAGCGCCATGATGAAATGAAGGGGCAGTTCGAAACGGCCAAAGCCAATGCCGATCGTCTGCGCGGCCAGCTTGCCGAGATGAAGGATGAATTCGGCAAGATGAAAAACAAGAAGGATATTCTTGTTGCCCGGGCGGAAGCGGCCAAAGCGCAGAAGCAGATTAACCAGGCGATGTCGGGATTCGGAAAGGATAACGCCTCCAAGGGATTTGACCGGATGAACGAAAAGGTGCTTCAGCTTGAAGCGGAGGCCGAAGCCAGCGGTGAGCTGAACTCCAAAGGAAAGAGTCTGGATGATGAATTCGCCGCTCTTGGCAAAAACGACGGCGTAGACGATGAATTGGCTGCGCTGAAGGCGAAGCTGGCAGCGAGAAAGCAAGCGGAATAAACAGCTTTATAAGCCGTTGCGGAGACTGAAAGGCTCTACTTTCAGTCTCTTCGATTGTTGTCTTCGTGCTCCAAAGGCGAAAGGCGGGGAGAATCGACCATGATGAATGAAGAGGTGGACCGTATGATGGGCAATCCGTACGTGGAAACGCTGGCGATTTTTTCTGTCGCTGTGCTGGCATTAATCGTTTTTCTGGCTGTGTTCGAGCTTGTAACGAAATACAAGGATTGGGACGAAATCAAGAAGGGCAATCTTTCCGTAGCGATGGCCACGGGGGGTAAAATTTTCGGGATTTGCAATTTATTTCGTTTTGCCATACTTAACAATGACACGATTTGGCATTCGCTGATCTGGGCGGGGTACGGATTTTTGCTGCTGCTGGTCGCTTACTTTATTTTTGAATTTTTAACACCTTATTTTAAAATTGACGAACAAATTCAGCAGGATAACCGGGCGGTCGGCTTCCTATCCATGGTGATTTCCATATCGCTTTCTTACGTCGTGGGTGCCAGTGTTACCTAATGGAATCCGGATCGTTGTTCGAATTGAAGGAGGAACGTCCTGTGAAATATTTATGGGGCACCTTGTTGGCGCTTGCGCTTGTGTTTTTGGGCGCGGGCGTTTACTATTTTATTAATAATGCGTGATGTCCACAAGGGAGGAAAAGGGTTTGCCGCAATCGTATGACACTCTATGTCCTTGGTGCCAAACCGAGATTGTCTGGGATCCGGAGATCGGTCCTGAAGAAACGTGTCCTCATTGCTTCAATGAGCTGGGAAATTACCGCAGCATGAATATCACCGTCAAGCCGTCGGATCAGCAAATCACATTCGACGAGGAAGAAGAGGACGACTACGATTTGTCTGAGGAAGACATGGAGCTGATGGATGAGTACGAAGAAGGTGTGCAGCAGGTCCTGGACAATCAGGAGGAGGTTCCTGAATGTGCGGTATGCCACAGCTTGATGCTGTTTGCCGGTACGCAAAAAGAACCTCAAGGGTTCGTGCCGTTTGTCCATGGGAGCTTGAAGCAGCCGCTGCTTCAAGCGACATTTTCATCACAGGTTTACGTTTGTCCTTCTTGCTTCAGGGTGGAGTTTTCCCTGGCTGAAGGGGATCGGCTTGCTATGATTGAGGTGCTCCGTTCCAGCGGAGGTTCATCGTCATAATGATGCGGGAAGAGGCGTCAGTGCCTCTTCCCGTTTTTGCTTTCACCGGGGTTTCCATATGCCGGGCCCGCTCATGTTTTTTGTCTTTTTGGGAAGCTTAACTAAGACATTACATGGGATTAGGTGAATCAATGCATACCGGAACGAAACATTTTCCAAACCATTGGACTCATAAAAGCGGCAAAAATGAGGCGCATCACAAGCGGCGTCAGGATCACGGGGAAGGCCAGGGAGGCCGGAGCCGTCAGAAACCGGAGAAACCAAAGAGCGCTTCATTAACGGGACAATCTCGGCTGCTTCTGACTGTAAACGGATTGTTTGCCGCCGCCAACGCATTATCCGGGGTCTTCGTCAATGTGTACCTTTGGAAGGCAAGGCATGATTTTTCGGTCATTGGCTGGTTTACATTGGTACATTATTTGACGATGGCTTTGACGTTTTGGCTGGCCGGCAAATGGGTGAAAGAGCACAATAAAATGAATTGTTTGCGATCGGGAGTTGCCGTTGCCGCGCTGTTTTATTTGCTTGTGCTGTGGTTTGGCGGGCGGGCGGCGAATTATTTTGTACTTCTTGGCGCAGTTCAGGGTCTGTCGTCCGGATTGTTCTGGTTGGCTTTTAATGTCGTTTATTTCGAGGTGACGGATCCGGAAAGCCGCGACCGCTTTAACGGTGCGGCAGGACTGCTCGGGTCGGGAGCCGGAATGATTGCCCCTTGGATTTCAGGGTTTTTGATTGTCCGGATGCAGGAGGCTAACGGGTACCGACTTATTTTTACTTTATCGCTGATCGTATTTTGCATCGGTGTGGTTGTCAGCTTTTTTCTGAAAAAAAGAAAAACATCCGGCAGGTACGAATGGTTCCTGACTTGGCGCTGTTTACGGCAAAAGGATACGGCCTGGCGTATGGTCGGCCTGGCGTTGATGGCACAAGGCGTCCGCGAAGGCGTATTCGGCTTTATGATCGCCCTGCTCGTTTTTGTGCATACCGGCAGTGAGATGAAGCTGGGCAATTACTCGCTTCTGAGCTCCGCCGCGGCGTTGATCAGCTTTATGATTGCGGGCAGATGGCTGCGTCCGGAATACCGGTCGAAAGCTATACTTATAGGGGCGATCATGATGGTACTGATTATTTTCCCCTTTTTCTGGAAGGTCAATTATGCTACGCTCCTGATGTTTGGCATTGGAGCCGCCGTGTTCTACCCGCTGTACGCTATTCCAATGACTTCGATTGTCTTCGATCTGATCGGAGGCAATGAGGAAAGCGTGAAGCGGCGCGAGGAATATATCGTGATGAGGGAGCTTGCGCTTAATGCCGGAAGGCTTCTGGGAACGGCCGTATTCATCATCGTGGTCTCGTTTACCCGGTCCCCGGCGGCTATGAATTGGCTGCTGCTCGCCGTTGGCAGCTCGCCGATTGCGGCCTCGTACTGGATGTGTAAAGTGCAGAGGCTAAAGCTTGCGCGTACGTAAGCAGAGGGGATAAGCTTGACAAAACATTCCTTCCCGCTAAAATAAGGGGAAACAGAGGACTGCTAGTACGGAAACGGAACGTTTCTGTACGAATGGGAGGGCTGCAGCATGAGCAAAAGCAAAAAGATGGTAGACAGCATCACAGATCTGATCGGGGATACGCCGGCCGTACGGGTTAACCGACTGGTAGGCGAGGACGATGCGGAGCTTTACGTAAAGCTTGAGTATTTCAATCCGAGCGGAAGTGTTAAGGATCGTGCGGCGTTTAATTTGATCGCTCAAGCGGAGAAGGATGGGCTAATTCGTCCTGGCGCTACGATCATCGAGCCGACAAGCGGCAATACGGGAATCGGGCTGGCGATGAACGCGGCGGCCAAAGGATACAAAGCGATTTTGATTATGCCGGACAATATGACGAAGGAACGGATCAATCTGCTGAAGGCTTATGGGGCGGAAGTCGTGCTTACTCCGGCTGCGGAACGCATGCCCGGGGCCATTAAGAAGGCACTTGAGCTGCAGACGCAAATCCCGAACAGCTTTATCCCGCAGCAGTTTGAGAATAAAGCGAACCCGGACATCCATAGAGTAACGACGGCTTTGGAGATCATAGAGCAGATGGAAGGGCGTCTGGACGCCTTCGTTGCCACATCGGGCACGGGAGGAACGATTACCGGTACCGGAGAAGTACTCCGTGAAAAGCTTCCGGGGATCCGTATCTATGTCGTTGAGCCTAAAGGCTCTCCGGTGCTCTCGGGCGGACAGCCCGGACCCCATAAGCTGGTTGGAACCAGCCCGGGGTTCGTGCCTTCGATTCTGAACACGGACGTTTACGATGAGATCGTACAGGTAGCCGATGAAGACGCACTGCAGACAACCCGTGACTTGGCCAGGCTTGAAGGCATTCTGGTTGGCCCGTCCGCAGGAGCGGCGGTATGGACCGGTCTTCAAGCGGCACGCAAGCTCGGCCGCGGCAAACGGGTGCTGTGCATCGCGCCGGATACGGGAGAACGGTATTTAAGCATGGATATCTTTTGAATTTCAATGCAATAAGCTAAGGAACGGCAGGATTGTCCCGTATGGACAAGCTTTGCCGTTTTTTGGCATGAGGAAAATTTGCTGAAACAAGTTGAATAAATATACATTATTATGTATAATAATAAATGAGGGGACGGAAAACCGTACCTTCTGATTATTGAACATCTTACTGGAGAGGGGAACCTTTCATGAAAATCGCTCTGCATAATGAGCTTCCGGCCGAGGCTCAGGTTCAGCAGTTGATCCATTCCGTTTCCGCATATTCAGGCCAAAGCGGAACTTCTTCATACGAATCGTACTCTCATAGTGATCGTGTCATAGCCGCTTATGATCAAGGTCAGCTTGTCGGCTTGGGCCGTCTTGTGGATTCCGATGAGCAAAGCATCGAAATTACTGTGCTTCCCGGGTATCAAGGCCGGGAAATTGAAGGATACATGCGCAAGCTTCTTACCGCTCACAGCTTTTCTCATTGTTCATAAGCCGGCAGAAGAATATGATCAGCCTCCATTTGTCATGGGGGTTTTTTGCCGTTCTTGTTCATTGGCTTACTTGGCGTGTCAAGCCTTCGTATTTTTACTTTGCCAATGTCGGGCGATAGGTGTAATATGTAGTAATAATAAAAGCTTCTGCTCAAAGCGGTTGAAAAATAGTGATCGTGATGAAGCGGAATCTTTTATTGGTACAGAGTGGTTATCGCCCGTTATGTATGGGAACGAACACCATTTTTGTAACTTTAACGCTTTGTAGGAGGCGCATCCATGGAACAATTCAAAATGAAAATCATTGAGCTGCTCAAAGAAGATGCACGCCGCACGCCGGCCTTGATCGCAACGATGCTCGGGGCTTCCGAGGCGGAAGTGGCGGAGGCGATTCATGAGCTGGAGGAAGCGAATGTGATCGTGAAATACGCCACGGTCGTGAACTGGGCAAAAGTGGACAGCGAGAAGGTCACCGCCCTCATTGAAGTGCAAATTACACCGGAGCGCGGCCGCGGCTTTGATGCCATTGCCGAACGCATTTATTTATATCCTGAAGTAAAGTCGGTCTTTTTGATGTCGGGCGCTTATGATTTGCTCGTGGAGATTGAAGGCAAAACGCTTAAAGAAGTGGCGTCCTTCGTTTCCAACAAGCTTTCCCCGATTGATCGGGTATTGTCGACAAAGACGCATTTTATTTTGAAAAAGTACAAGCAGGACGGGATTACCTTCGAGGACCATGAAGATGACCGCCGTCTCTTGATCTCACCGTAAAGGACGCTGAGAAGATGATAGAGCATAAACAAGCCCGGCAGCAACCGGTGCAGACGAAGTCGATGAGCGGCTACCTGGCTCCGCTTGTGCGGGAAATTCCGCCATCGGGGATCCGTAAATTCTTTGATCTTGTGAGCGGCAGCAAGGATATTATATCTCTTGGAGTAGGGGAACCCGATTTTAGCACACCGTGGCATGTCCGAGAGGCGTGCGTTTATTCGCTTGAACGCGGGAATACCAAGTACACGCCTAACTCCGGCGTGCCTGAGCTGCGGGAAGCCATTGCCGAATACTTATATGAATCGTTCCATGTGCCATACGAGCCTTCGGATGAGGTGCTTGTTACGGTAGGGGGAAGCGAAGCGATTGATTTGGCGCTGCGCGCGCTGGTAACACCGGGAGACGAGATTCTTATTCCGGAGCCTTGTTATATATCTTACAGTCCGATTACCCGGATTGGCGGCGGAATTCCCGTCGGTATCGAGACCTTTGCCAAAGACGGCTTCAAGCTGACCGCGGAATCGCTTAAGGCGGCGATTACGCCGCGTTCCAAAGTATTGATTTTGTGCTATCCTAGCAATCCGACCGGGGGCATCATGACCTACGAGGATTGGCTGCCTATAGCCAAGGTTGTAGAAGAGCATGATCTGATCGTCATCTCCGACGAAATTTATGCTGAATTAACGTATGACCAAAAACATGTCAGTTTTGCTTCGCTGCCTGGCATGCGTGACCGGACGATTCTGGTGAGCGGTTTTTCCAAGGCGTTTGCGATGACCGGATGGCGGATGGGATATGCCTGCGGACACCGGGAACTTATATCGGCCATGCTCAAAATTCACCAATATACGGTCATGTGTGCTCCTTCCATGGGGCAGGTCGCAGCGCTGGAGGCGCTCAAGCACGGCATGGAGGAAAAAGACCGTATGGTAGAATCCTATAACCAGCGCCGCCGTTTGGTCGTACAGGGCTTTAGGGAAATCGGACTGCAGTGCCATGAGCCTCAGGGCGCGTTTTATGCCTTCCCTTCCATTCAAGCAACAGGACTTAGCTCGGAGCAATTTGCCGAACGCCTGATTCTTGAGGCGAAGGTCGCAGCCGTACCCGGCAATGTGTTTGGAATGGGCGGAGAAGGATTTGTCCGTTGTTCTTACGCTACTTCGGTGAATCAATTGATTGAAGCAATAGACCGAATTGGAAATTTCATCAAAAAACTGTAGCTTTCGACAAAATTAGCCATTTTCATTTTCTCTAAAAATTGGTATATTAGACATATTAAAGATTCATATTTTATAGAATATGAATCTTTTTCTTTATGAGTCTAAAGATATGAAACGGGAGGGATGAAGAATGGCTTTTCCGGAATATCAGCTTCGGCAATACATGAAGATCGGTTGGATTCGCGAACAGGATCAGAAGGCCGAGTGGATTTTTGGAACAAGAAAACGAGCTTCGTCTGCCTTATCTTTAGAAGATCATATTTACCTCTTAAGAAGTGAGCTGGAAAACCTTGTGCAAAGCGGTAAGGATCTGACATCTCCCGAGGTCGTGAATATTAGTATGCAGCTTGATCTTAAAATTAATGCTTCTTCGCTATAGTTCGTTGCTGAGGTCTGCTTAATAGGTTGATTGTCAATACTGCTGAGTAAGAACATTACTAGGGCGGGATGAACAATGTGGACCTCCGCAAGCAGTAAGGATAATCTGAT